>CAZSGW010000009.1:0-3259 GCA_964606775.1 Candidatus Woesearchaeota archaeon | reverse complement strand
ATCTATTTCATATCCTTTCTTTTTTACATTAGTTTCAGTATGAAATCCTAGAGAATTAAATATATTAGCAACATTTTGTTCTAATAAGGTTCCTTGTCTTGATACCATTTTAGTAAAAAATGAATTAGACCTATAAAAATCTATCTGAACCAATGCCAAAATTTAAAAACTTGTAAAATTTAACCCAAATATGGATAATAATAGAATCTCAAATGGATTATTGACTCAATTTTCAATAAGAATTTTACAAATCCTGGATGAGGAAAATTATAAGAAAGTTAATAGAGAGAAAATCGACGAAATCATAAAAGAAGGAGATATTTTTAATTGGATTGATTCAAATTTGGACTCAAGTTATGAACTTGCAAAGGAATTTACAGATGAAGATAAAGAAAAATTGAAATGGGCATTAAAGGATATCCAAGACCATTTAGTTGGATTTGGAAATAATCATTTTGGTACAGAAGATTGTGGTTTAAGCACAATTCTATTCTATACAAATAAGCTTTTGGAAAGACATAATTTTTTTATAAATTTAGAAGAAGTCGAAGAAGAATAATCTTCTTTTAGAAAAAGAAGCAAAATAAGAACTCCTCATTTTCTTTTTTAGAAAAAAGAAACAAAAAAGGGCAGGCTTTTTTCTCTGATTATTTGGTCGTCGGAAACAACCATCCTCCTTCCCCCCTAAAATGAAATTTTAAACTCACGAGGAAACTTTTTGTTTCAGCTCGTGCCCTTCGGGTCTGGGAACAGCAGATTAAACAGAAAAATATTTTCGCTTCGCTCACCCTCTTTTTTCGGGACACATTTTTCCCATATTTTTACTACGCAAAAACACTCGAGCGTTCCGCAATTTTTCCAGCTCTGACTTCGTCGAGGGAAAAATTTCTCCATCTCGTGCCCTACGGGTTGTTTAAGCCCAATGTTCATTTCAATTTCCAATCTCCTCCTCAGCGTCGGTAAACCTCAAATTCTGATTTTGATATCTTCGTTTAACGCTCCAATACGAAATTAAAATTGTCGCATAACATCGCTGATTAAACGAAATTGCTGATGTTTATTTTTTTATAAAATCAATAGTATCAAGAAGCACTTTTTTGAAATCTTTCGATTTCATCCATTCTTTCAAAATAAATTTCCTAATTTTTTGATGCATCTCATAACCTTCATCTTTCGCATTTACTACTCCTTTAAATTCGTTGTTCATTAAAATTGTAAATGCTTCTTTTATGTCCTCTGTTTGATCTCTTGTTAATCCTTTTTTCAAACAGAGATTTCCATAATCTCTCCAAAAATAGAGATGCATCAATTCGTGAATAATAATTGAAGTCAAGAAGTCCTTATTTTTATTATATTCATTTAATTGTATCCAAAATCCCTTTCCTTCTTTTCCATAAGGACATCTTTTACAAGAAGTATAATAGATATTCACAAATTCTACTGGAAATTTATTTTTATGAATTTTATTTAGTATGTTTATGATTTCTTTTTCTTTCTTATCCCAGTGTGGAAGAAATTCGTTTTGCAAAAAATTCAGTCCATTTTCTTTTTCATATTTTTTCTTAATCATTGATTTAAGAAAATTTTTTGTTTCATTCCATTTTTTGCCCTTTACTTTTTTACGAATTTCTTCAGGAAGATTTTTACTGAAATCATAACCATAAGATAATTGATTGTTCGCTTCCCACCAATTTCTTGCATCTTTTTCAAGATTTCTTTTTACTTTTACTAGTTCGCTCATAATCAATAATAAAAAGTGCTTCTTTATTAAATTATCTTTACAACATCAGCAACTACGATACCAAAGAATTTTCGGAGATTGGAAACTCACGAGGTCACTCCTTTCAGTCGTTCCGCTCGTGCCACGCCTTGCAGGCTCTCGCTCCATTTCATTACGCTCGGGAAAATGAACAGCGATTAAAGAGAAAATCCTTGCAGGATTTTCCCAAATTAATTTCTCAGCCAGCTCGTAAACTCGCGGGAGAAATTAACTTTCCTTAATCGCGATGTTAGTTGCAATTGAAAAGAACACGAATTTATTTTTACTCACTTTGGCGCTTAGGATGTTGTCTTATGTAACTTCTTATTATTTGCTCAAAGGTAGTTAATGCAGAATTCCATAGTGAAAACATTTCTTGAGGATTTTGGCAAAGTGCATCAAGTTTTGATGGTTCAACATAAATAGCTTTTATTCTTTCAAGTGGTTCAACTTCAACATCTGGAAAATCTGATCTAATCCTTTCTAATGCAGAAAATCTATTTTTTCGAATATTTCCATCTGCCAGATGTAAAATCTGTTTTGAACCTCTTGATGTTGAATCCAATGTTTTCCCAAAATCCTTTAACATTCTTTCATAATCATGCTCGAGATGATATTGAGCAAATAATAATCCTAATCTGGATTTTCTTAGGTTAAATGATATTGAATGCAAGTCTCCTGATTTTTGAGACTCAAATTGCATATAATCTTTAAAATCATGCCCTACGAGAATTATTCCTTCTTCTCTGAAATAATCATCAAAATCTGCAGTATAAGAATTAAATCTTCCATCTTCTGATGTTGTTCTGTCACAAACAGAAACTTGAAAAGGAATATGATTCCCTTCAAGTGATTCAGCCAAAACTTTTGCACAAAGACCTAAGTTTGCTTTATCAATAACAACATCATCAGGAAATTCTAATACTGCATCAATATCACTTCTTCCAGGATTATAATCCCCTCGAACAAATGAGCCATAAAACATCAAGGATAAACCTTCAATATCAAGACCTTTTAGACCACCAACTAATTTAGATTGAAAATCTTGATAATTTTCTGCTGTTGGTCTTGTTTGATTATATCCTAATATCATTTTATATCTTCAAGAACGAGCTTGAAGTGTATTTTACACCTCTTCAATATATGGAATAAATAATTACTTTATAAATATAACGCGCCAAAGTGAGAATCTTCAATATTGTGTATTCTTTTCAACTCTTCGGAATTTTTTCACTTCGTGAAAAATCGTTGCACTATTCCTCGGTCTCCGTTTCACTCCGACGCAACTAACAGGAATTTAACGGTTACGAAACCTTGCAGGTTTCTCCACTCAAATCGCCTTCGTCTCGGGTCGTTGAACAAGGGATAAAGAGCTTCGTCTTGCAGACTCCGCCCGAATTTTCACTGCGTGAAAACTTCTCTAAATCCTGATGTTAAACTCAATAAAATTTTTATATAATTCTCTCTTCTTTTATACCATGCAAAAAACATTAGACAAAC
>CAZSGW010000008.1:0-27525 GCA_964606775.1 Candidatus Woesearchaeota archaeon | reverse complement strand
TTCGCCCACATCATTTTGTTAAAAGTCTTGTTGGAAGCAAATATTATTCGTTAAGAGTTGGAAATTATAGGATTATTCTTGATTTACAAAATAAAGAATTGATCATTGTGATTATTGAAATCGGCCATAGAAAGAAAATTTATAAATAATTAAAAGTAACAAAATCTTACAAATCCACAACACCTTCTTTTGTTAAAGCTGCGAATCGGACTCCTACTGGAAGATTAATTAGGGCGGAAACTAATGCCATATGTTCCTTTCCATTTCCTGAAGCTATTGAAAGTGCAACTTCCATTCCTTGAATTTTCCCTTGAAGTTTTTTAGCTAAATCATCTCGTAAATCTTTTATTTTCTGATTTAAGTTTACTTTGATGAATTCAAAATCTTTTTCATGAGAAAATTGTTTCGCGAAATCGTCCCCTATCAAAATTACTTTTTCCCAATCTCCATATTTCATTAAACCGGAGACTTGTGCCCAGCTTCCTTGTCCAGAAGATAATAAACAAATTAGTTCCATCAATTACAAAATCAAAATCTCTTTTTAAGGATTATTATATCCAAAAGAAATATAAGTCAGAATAATCTTTCCTTTATGAGGAAAGATGGGTTCTAAAAAGAGTAATAAAAAGTCCAAAAAAAGTTCTTCAAAAAAGAAAACTTCAAAGAAAGTTGAAGAAAGAATGCCAAAGGCCAACAGAATTCTAAAATTTATTCTTGAAGGGTTATTACTGATTTTTATTTTGATTTTAATTTACACAGTATTTGTTTCAATTTTCTTTGGAGGAATTTCTAAGACAGATGATATTCCAAACCACGTTGTAGAGGGTTATGAGCAAAAAGGGATTGTAGGAATTGATACTATAACTCCTATTGCACTTAAGATAATTGTCGTTGCTGTTTGTCTGACCATTGCAGGAATGGTCATCTGGAATAAGAGAAAAATTATGAAAGAATTTGAAAAAGCGATTTCACCTTATGGAAGAAAGGCAGAAAATCTTAAGATTACAACACCTACAATCAAAGAAGGTTTAATCTCAATATTTGCATTTTTGTTTTGGTATATTTTTAACGATGCGATAAACAACCATGCTGGAAGCCCTCTAGGAATTTATGAAGTAGGTGTTTTATTTAGTAATCTTGGAGTGAGGGTTGTTGATTTTATATGGATTGGATTTTTTGGTTCTTTTTTCTTGATAATGATTTTAGTGATGAGAAGTCAATGGAAAAGAACGGGAACAACACCAAAATACGATGCTTTTATGGGATTGTTTGCAATCTTGAGTTATTTTCTTATGTCAATAGCAGTTGTTGCACAGCTAACTGGAGTTCAAGCAACTTCAAATCTGCTTTGGTTTGGAGGAATATCTAAAGCTACTATCTATCACATTGGAGTTATAATGTTCATTATTTCTTTGCTGTATTATGCAATCACCGAATAAAAACCTTTAAATACTCGAATTTTCTCAGAATTCTACCGATTGAACCATATCGTTACGAGATAAAATCTAGGCTTGTGGCGCATTAGATGGGAGGCATATGATGGAATTACAAGAACAACTTAAAAAATCATTAGAAGAATTAAGAAATGGGAAGGAAAGGAAGTTTAAACAAACAGTTGATCTAATTGTAAATCTGCAAAAATTTGACTTAAAGAAAAACCAAATTAATCTTTTTGTAAATGTTCCCCACAAAATAAAGGACAAAAAAATTGCAGGATTTTTAGAAATTAAAAACGATAAAGTAGACACCATCACTCCTGATGAATTCAAAAAATACAACGATAAGAAAGTACTGAAAAAATTAGTTAAGAAATATGATTTCTTTATTGCCCAGGCAAGTGTGATGCCAAAGGTGGCTACTACTTTTGGGAGGGTTTTAGGTCCTGCGGGAAAAATGCCTTCTCCTCAGTTAGGAATTATTGCAAATGTTAATGATAAAGTTCTTGGAGAGTTAAAAAACAAAATTAATTCGAGTGTGAAGATAAGAACAAAAGAAGCAAGCGTGAAAGTTGCAGTGGGAAAAGAAGACATGAAAGACGAAGAAATTATAGACAATGTTATGACAATTTATAATAGTTTGATTAAAGAATTACCAAGAGATAAAGAGAACATTAAAAATATCGAAATTAAATTTACTATGACTAAGCCTCAAAAAATAAATTTAAGATGAAGCGAGAAACACCTATTCCGGAATCAAAGAAAAAATTGGTAAATGAGTTAGAGGAGCTTATTAAAAATAAGAAAACTATATTAGTTACTTCTATAAAAAATATCCCTGGTTCGCAATTTCAAGAAATTGTTAAAAAGATAAGGGATAAAGCAATAGTTAAAGTTCCAAAGAAAAGTTTAATCTTTAGAGCAATAGATGGTTCTAAGGAAAGTGTTAAGGAGATTAAAGAAAAAATAGATGAGAGTTTTGCGATTTTGTTTTCTGACATTGACGCTTTTGAATTGGCAGGGGAACTAATGAAAAATCAAAGTCCAGCAAAGGCTAAACCAGGACAAGAAGCTCCAGAAGAAATTGAAATTCCAGAAGGACCAACAGATTTAGTTCCAGGACCTGCAGTTAGTGAGTTGGGTGCGTTGGGAATCCAGATAAAGATTGATAAGGGTAAAATAAATATTACCTCTCCTAAGGTGGTTGCTGAAAAAGGAGAAAAAATAAAACCTGAAGTTGCTGCTCTAATGAGTAAATTAGATATTAAACCATTCAAAATTGGTTTTGTTCCTGTTGCAGCTTTTGATACTTCCGAGAACAAATTTTATTCAGAAATAAATATTGATGTTGAGGGTACTGCTGAAACATTGAGATATTCTTACGGGAAGGCGCTTCCTTTTGCTTTGGAGATTGGTTATGTTACAGAAGAGACTGCCAAATTAATGGTTAGTAAAGCTGCGGGACAGGAAAGAAGATTGATTAGAGTCATCAATGGGGAACCAGAGGAAGTTGTTGCTCCTGTTGAAGATGCTAAAGAGGTTCCAAAGGAAGAACCTAAAGAAGAGAAGAAAGAAGCTGCAGCAGAAGGATTGGGGGCCTTATTCGGTTAAAATGACAACTTATAAATTTGAGAAGGGAGAAATTGATTTAATAAAAAAAAGTAATGGAAATTATGATGCGGTTGTTTTTGGAAGACATTTGAAGCTTGATGCAACTGAAGATATGGTTAATGAAGAAATAGCAGACTATTTGATTAAAAAAGGTAATGAGTTTTTGAGAAAGGCTCAAGAATATAGTTTTTATGGAGAAAATATAATGGAAGAAGGTTTGGAAGGAACAATGAAAAAATTTCTAACTCTCGAAGATAAATTTGAGGGAGGAAAAAAATAAATGGAATATGTATATGCGGCACTTTTGTTGCACAAACTCGGACAAGAAGTTAGTGAAGAGAATGTGAAAAAAGTAGTTGCAGCTACTAGTGTTGAAGTTGACGAATCGAAAGTTAAGTCACTTGTTGCTAGTTTAAGTGGTGTTGACATCGCTAAGGAACTAGAAAGCGCTAGTATGGTTTCTGCCGCTCCGGCTGCTGGTGCACCTGCTCAAGGTGGCGCTGGTGAAGAGAAGAAAGCGGAAGAGAAACCTAAAGAAGAGAAGAAAGAAGCTGCAGCAGAAGGTCTTGGTGCTTTATTTGGTTAAGTAAATTATTTTTATAGTGCCAAGCCTTTTCACATCTAGTTGTAGCTCTTTGAAATAATTCTTAGAGAGTTGAAAACTACATTTCAAATGAATAAAAAAACATTTTTCTCTTTGGCTGTTCTTCTATCTTTTACAATTATTTTATTTACAGAGAGAGGTTCAGGGGAGATGGCGATATTTCTCATGACAGGCATTCTTTTTGGAGTGTTCCGTATTTTTTTGAAATAGTTAGGAAAATCTTTATAACCCTCGTTAATTTTTTTCTAGTTCATGGTTTGGAATTTGTATGAAAAAGAGAAATTTTTGAAACCACTTAGCTTTTCTAATGGTAAAACTCAAGAGGATGTTGTTAAAGAAGTTTTAAACTCAATTGAAGAAGGGAACAAAGTTATTTTTATTGAAGGAGTTTGTGGTACTGGAAAATCAGCTATTGCACTAAACATTGCAAGAAATATTGGAAAGGCATCAGTTGTTGTTCCAATAAAAAATCTCCAAAGCCAGTATAAAAAAGATTATGAAGGAGACAAATATTTATTAAAGGAAAATGGAAAAAAACTGAATATTTCTGTAATAACTGGAAGAAAAAATCATCAATGTAAATTTTTATCTGATAATGGAAGTGGAATTCCTCAAATAAGAAGAGAGGTTAATTCAAAACTTCATGACATATTCTCAAAAAAGAAGCAAGAGATAGATGAATTAGTTGGAAAAGACGAATCTGCAGACAACCATAACATTCCATGCAAAATAGATATTCGTGAAAAAAACATGAATAGAATAAAACATTATTTGAAACAAAATAGCGAGGTGGACGAAACAAAATTTTCAGAAATAAAAGATGTTAAGAGGGTTTCAGTTGCAGGTGTTTGTCCTTACTGGTGCCCTGTTTTGCCTTCGGAATATGAATTAGGAGGAAAAAGTTTTTCTGGTGCCGAAAAGAAAAAATATTGGGGAGTTAGTGGGAAAGAATACCTTTATTATAAAAGAAAAGAGGGGTGTCCGTTTTACAAACAATTTGAATCCTATATAGATTCTGATGTCATTGTTTTCAATTCTTTAAAATATAAGTTAGAAACAATTCTCGGAAGAAAACCTTCAACAGAGATTGAAATAGTTGATGAGTGTGACGAGTTTTTGGATAAATTTTCTAATGAAAAAAATCTTAATATAGATAGAATTCTAAATTCTATGAATGGCCTTTTTCAAATTAGCGAAGATAGTGCCGAAACATTATTTGAGATAAGGGAAATTTTAAACCACATTAAAAGAGATTCACGGGTTGGAAAATTAATTCAAAGTGGAGAAATAGTTCCCCTAAAAAACACGGGTCTGTTTGATTTATTTAGAATATTTTTGAAAAATCCCGGGTTCTTATATGAAATTGATGAAGAAAATTACCTGAATGAAATAGAAGAAAGTGCAAGAATGTTTGAGGGATTTTTTGAGGATACATATGTTCAGTTTTCAAAAAAAGATGAATCAATAATTGCCAGTGTAGTCACAACAAACCTTGAAAAAAATTTTAAAAAAATGGTCAATCAAAACAAAATTGTTGTTCTAATGTCCGGAACGTTGCATTCAGAAGGAGTTTTGAAAGAAGTTTTTGGGCTGAGTGAGTTTAAAAAAATTCAAGCTGAAATCCAACAGCAAGGACAAATAAATGTAGTAAAAACAGGATTAGAAATGGATTGTAAGTATTCTAATTTTTCTAGTGGAAAATGTTCGAGGGAGGGATATCTAAAAGCTTTAGATAAATGTCTTGAGGTTGCAAAAAAACCTGTAGTGGTCCATATTAATGCGTTTTCCGATTTGCCAGATAATTTTGAAAAGAAAGGGTTCGGATTGAATAATTTAATTTCAAAAGAAGAATTAATAGATCTCCAAAACTTAGATAAAGAAGGGAGAATAGTTGATGAATTTAAAGAGGGTAAAACAAATGTTTTATTTTCTACCAAAGTTTCTAGAGGGGTCGATTTTCCAGGAGACCAATGTAAGAGCATTATTTTTACAAAATACCCAAATCCAAATGTTCAAAATGCCTTTTGGAAAATTTTGAATAAAACTCAACCTCAAAAATACTGGTCTTTTTACAGGGATAAGGCAAGGAGAGAATTACTTCAAAAAATTTATAGAGGCTTGAGATTTAAAGAAGACAAAGTAGATTTATTGAGTCCAGATTCAAGAGTTATTGGATTTTTTGAGAATCAAATATAAAAAGACTACAAAATAAATTAGCCCAATAACCAAAACTAGGAGTAAAAGAAAAGGGTTATTTTTAACAAGTGATTCTCCAAAATAGGTCTGGAGAAAAATTATAGGAATTAATCCTAGTCCGGTGGCGATTAAGAAAGAACGCATTTTCATTTTTGTTAAGCCGGCAATGTAGCTAAACAAATCCGAGCTGGTAAGAGGATTTATTCTTAAAAGAAAAATTGCAAATACTCCATATTTATTAGAAAATTTATCGAATTTTTTTCTCTTTTTTTTATCAACCTTTTTTTCAACAAAGCCTCTTCCTAAACTTCTGGCGAGTTGAAAATCAATTCCTGCACCAATCAAATTTCCAACGAGAGTTAAAATTCCTCCAATGAAAACTCCAAATAAAATCCCTGATGCAACATAAAGGATTAAAGGAGGGATTGGTGCAAAGGTCACCTCCAGGATAACCAATAAAACAAAAATAATTTCTGCAAATATTCCAAATGAATTTACAAAGTTTACTACTTTATCTACATCCTGATTTACCAAGGAGAAAATAATTCCTTGACTGAAATAAGAATGAAATGTCCAAATTAAAAAAATAAGCAAGATGGATAAGATATGCCAGTGTTTAACAAAAAAGTTCTCCCTTTTCATGAAGTTAATTAGAAAAAGTAATATAAAAGATTATGTAACGCCCCAGCAGGAATCGTGCAGATAAGCAAGTTACCTACGTCGTCGAAGCAATCTAACGATTCTTCACCGAAACCTACGGTTCGATTTTACGCCCCCAGCAGGAATCGAACCTACGTGCCCAAAGGGCTCCGGTCTCAAGCCGGATGCAATACCACTATGCGATGGAGGCTTAGTATTCCTTAAGAAAAAAGAGTTTTAAAGTTTACTATAAAGAAAAAAACCGTTTCCACCATGGTTTTTTAAGCCTAATTGGCTTGTCGTCCTCATCTAAAATCTGATAACTTATCCTTGGTTTTTCTTTGAACGCTGGAACTTTTTTTGAGAGTTCTTTTTGTGCATCCTTTAATGCAAACTCTACCAAAGAACGGGAATAACCTTGGTTAATTAAACTCCATTTCAGGGTATCCGAGTCATACCCTTTGGAGATATTCCTCTTAAAATATTCAACTAACTGTAATCTTGAACTTGGAACCATAAAGAAAATAAAAATTTATGGTTTAAAAAAATAATTGTATTATTTTATTTTTATGGGATTGTTGTTTTTGTAAAATTTTATCGCATTATTTAATCGGGATTTTGAATGTGCATAAATTGTTAAGAGAGGTTTGTTTTTTTCTATTTTATATCCCTTGTGAACATGCAAATAAATTCCAGAACCTTTATCTGCGGGGCATCCTGCAGCCCTTGCGAGAAGGTTTATTTTTTTATTATTGAATTCCGAAATAGTCCCTGTTTTTTTAGAAAGAATATTGTGTTTAAATTTTCCCGGCTTTAGTGCTTTAACTTTTCCTCCTTGAGCTTTAATTATTTCTTTGAACTTTTTGAATGCTTTCCCAGAATCCAGTATATTTTTAGCTATCTCTTCACCTTTTCCTTTTTTTGCTTTTTTAGTCATTTCCAAAAGTTCTCCTGCTAAATAAAGAGATTTTTCTTCGAGATCTCTTGGGCCGGATTTTTTTGGATTAAGAATTTTGAGAATATCTCTCAATTCTAAAATTGGACCGATTCCATTTCCGAGAGGCTGTTCTCCTTTAGTCAAAACTACCTTTAGTTTTTTATTGAAATATTTTCCGAGTTTTTCAAATTTTTGCTTTAAATCTTCGGCTTTGAATTTTTTCACTTTCGCGGTTTTTCCGTAGGGAATATCAATCAAAATATAGTCGCTATCTACAGCGAGTTTCTTGGACATTATTGATGCGAGTAATTGGGCTTCGGGATCTATGTGGAGAAGTTTTTCTATTTGGATTATTTTTGAATCGGCGGGAACTAGTCCTAAAGCACCTCCCCAGACTAAAAAAGCGTTTGTTTTTGAAATGAGTTTTTTTAGTTGTTTTGTAGTGAATTCTATCTTTGCCAAAACTTCTATTACATCAGCGGTTCCTGCCGCACTAGTTATTGCCTTTGAAGAAGATTTTGGGAAAGTTAATCCTGCAGCTGCACAAATAGAAACAATTATGGGAGTTGTTCTATTTCCTGGAATCCCTCCAATACAATGTTTGTCAACAACATATTTATTCTTTAGTTTTATAGTGTTTCCGTATTTTAGAAGGGATTTAATCAACGAAGTTGTTTCCTTAAAAGACATTCCTTGCTTGTACATCGCCGAAATAAACAAAGCTATTTCTGCTTCAGATAATTCATTCGATACAATGTCGGATATAATCTCTTCAATTTCTTTTTCAGAAAGTGATTTTTCATTTAGCTTTTTTTTGATAAACTCTGTGCTTCTGGGAGGCTCTGTTAAATTAACATCGACAGATTGTCCTTTTTTTAAAGAGAGATGTTTCTTTATTTCAGAAGAAACCGCAATTTCCCCTTCCTTGACAAATGAATCGTGGACAATATCTACAATGGTTGAAAGCTCCTTGGGGTGTTTCGAAGTAGTTTTTAGTGAGATTCTCCCTTTGGTTTGAACTCCAAGTTTCAAAGAAGTTTTTGAGTGGAGCATCGCGACCGGAGACCCTGCAGAAAGATTTAGGAATTTTACATTTAATTTCAATTTCTATTTCCCCTTTGGATTTTGAATAATAACTCCGGGTATTCTTTTATCTCTGTAAATTTCTAAAATTATAAATAGATAGGCAAGGATTAATGGACCAAGAATAACTCCCAAAATTCCAAACAAGAATAAACCTCCAACCATTCCAATTAAAACAACTGCGGAATGTAAATTAGTTCTCTTTGAAACAATCACAGGTTTAACTATTCCATCTATTGAAGATGCCATCATTCCGAAAACCATTATACCTAATGCAGAAAAAAAGTCTCCTGTTGCGAAAAGATATGCTACCACTGGAACCCAAATAATTGTTGTCCCTATTATTGGAAAAATTCCTGCAATAGACCCAATTATCGTCAAGAAAAGTGCATTTGGAATTCCGAATAAAAATAGACCAATTCCTAGAACTAAACCTTGAACAATCCCAAGTATAACTTGTCCATATAGCACAGACATTGTTATGTCTTTTGAAGATTTGAATAATTTTTTTTCTACATCTTTTGGAAAGGGTAACAGACTTTGGACATATTCTATCAATTTACCCTGATCTTTTAGGGTGAAGAAAAATGTAAAGAACACAACTATTAATTGGAAAAATAAAACAGGAAAATTTTTAATTAAATCAGCGAAAATATTCATGATTCCATTGGTTATTTTTGTTATGAAAGAATAAATGGCCGAACCTATTTCCTGGGAGAAAGTTTCTGAAGAAAATACAGAAGGAAAGATTTTTTTAAGAGGGGTTACGAAGTCTAGTTGTTGTGAAGAAAGATATATCTTTATGGACTGGTTAATTATAATTGGTGCTAAAAACCAAAGTAAAAGAAGAACTATAAGTGCAAAGATTATACAGATTATTGCAGCAGACAGATTTTTTGATTTAATTCTTTTGTTTATTTTATTGTATAGTGGGTAAAAAATAAATGCAAGCAAAAAACCCATCAAAATAGATAAGAGAAGAGGTTTCAAAATAAAGAAGGAAAGTATCGCTAAAACTGCTAGAATAACTATTGTGGTTATTTTTTTGAAAAGATCTCGTTCCATTTTATCCTCTTTTAATATAAGGAGTAATTGAAATTTATAAAGGTTTGTTTGGTTCTTTTGAGAGATGTGAATAAAATTTATAAACTAAGTTAAATGAAAGATATTATGAATTTCATAAAAAAAGTTGCTGATAAAAATTTTGACGAATCTGTTCATTTGCAGTTTCAGAAATTTTCTAAGGGGGAATTTAGAAATAAAGCTATTGTCGAGGCTAAAAACTCCAATGGAAAATATACAATCAAGACATCTGCGGAGTTTGCTAATGAGTTAGTTAGGATTATGGCAGATAAGTTGGGAAGTGAAAAGACAAAAATTACTGGAGCGATTGTTTCCACACAAGATTTGAAAGATGAATTGGAGTTTAAAGAGGTCAAGCAGTTTCAAGGGGTTAAAAGATATTTAATTGATTCTGAAATGTCTGGAGATGAGATTCTTGGTTTGTTGAATAAATTCCCGAAGAATTTTTTCGCTCTTTCGTTCAAAGTGGGTGATGATGTTTTAAAGATAAAACCAAAAGCTCCGAAATCGGGAAAGCCTGGGAAAGGGGACGAAGCTCCGAAAGCAGATTTTTGTTCTTTGAAAACGACTGATGCTGAATTAGCTAGGAGTTTTGTGTTTGAAAGACCTGAGTTCAGGAAAGCCCAGATTTTACATAATTACTTTATTGAAAAGATTAAAATTCCGGATGAGTTGAAAGATTCGAAGGATTTTGCGTTAATCAGAGAAAAGTCTGAAAGAGTGGGAAAAATCTTTCGAAAAGCCACAATTGATGAGGAGAAGATTGAGAGTGAGTTAGAATTCTCTGCGTAAGAACCAACAGCTTTATAAAGCAATTTTTTCTAAGATAAATATTCCAGGGTAGATAAAATGAGATCCGCACTATTGACTAATATAAAATGCCAACAAGAAAAGCACCAAGGAAAGGAAGCCTGCAATACTGGCCGAGAAAAAGAGCACAGAAGTTCTTACCTAGAGTAAACTGGAGTGCGATTAATTCTGGAAAAAATTTGAAAGGTTTTATTGGATATAAAGCAGGGATGGTTTCTGTTGAAATTCAAGATAATACTCTCAATTCTCTTACTAAAGATAAAAAAATAATTATTCCGGCGACAGTTATTGAGTGTCCGCCAATCAAGATTTTTTCTGTTAGATTTTACAAAGACAATAAAGTTTCTAAAGAAGTTTTAAACGAAAATCTAGATAAGGATTTGAAGAAAAAAGTTAAGTTGCCAAAAAAGACTTCTAAGTTGGATGATATAAAAACTGAGGATTACGATGATGTTTCAGTTATAGTTTATTCCCAAGTTAAAAAGACTGGATTGAAGAAAAAGCCAGATATGATTGAGGTTGGATTGACTGGAAATGAAGATGAGAAAATTAAATTTGTTAGGGAGAATTTAGGGAAAGAATTTGCTATTTCAGACTTTTTTGAAAATGGCCAGAATGTAGATATTCGAGGTTTAACAAAAGGTAAAGGATTTTCAGGACCTGTTAAAAGATTTGGTATTACACTTAAACAATCTAAATCCGAAAAAGGTCGAAGAAGGCCAGGTTCTATTGGGCCATGGCATCCTGCAAGGGTTACGTTTAGAGTTCCAATGGCTGGACAATTGGGAATGTTCACGAGAGTCCATTACAATTCAAAAATTATTGAAATGAATAAAGGTTCAGATAAACCAATTAAAGGGATTAAGAATTACGGGGACGTGAAGACAGATTATCTTATCGTAGAGGGTTCTGTTCAAGGAAGTGCTAAAAGACAGGTTTTAATTACAGCGCCTCTTAGAGAAAGTAAAAAATCTAGAAGTAAAAATTATGAATTTGTGGAGATTAAGAAATGAAAACAAAAGTTTTAGACCTAAAGGGAACTGAAAAAGGAAATATCGATTTACCTAAAGGGTTTTCTGTGAAAGTTAGGGAAGATGTTGTTGCAAGAGTATTGGAAGCTCGGAAGACACAACAACCTTATTCTCCTTCACCAGTTGCGGGAAAACAACATTCTGCAAAAGGAAAATTGGTTCATAGAAGAAAGGTCTGGAGAAGTGGGTACGGAAGAGGAAATTCAAGAGTCCCAAGAAAAATATTCTCACAAAAAGGAAGTCAGTTTAATTGGGAGGCTGCTGAAGTTCCGCAAGCCAAAGGAGGAATGAGAGCGCACCCTCCGAAAATTTTACATTTTTTAAAGAAAATAAAAATAAATAAAAAAGAAAATAAAATCGCGTTTGAGTCTGCATTAAGTGCAACAGCTTCTGAAAAATATGTTTTAGGAAAATACTCTTCTTTAGAAAAATTAGATAAAAAATTTCCTTTTGTTGTTTCAATTTCTGAAAAGAGTAAGGCGAAAGATTTAATCAAAGGTTTAAAAAATATTTTGGGAGAGGAATTATTTAGTGTAGCAATTAAGAAAAAATCTATAAGAGCAGGAAGAGGAAAAGTTCGAGGAAGAAAGTATAAGTCAAACGCAGGAATGCTTTTGGTTGTTGGAAATGAAGAAGAAGTTAAAACAACAGGTTTTGATATTGTAAATGTTAAAGAATTAAAAATTGAAGATTTAGCCCAAGGGGGATTGGGAAGGTTAGTTGTTTATACTGAAAAAGCTGTAAAAGAATTGGGTGAAAAATTAAATTCCAAGGAGAAGAAAGAATGAAGCCAATAGCTACTGAAAAAGCGGTAATGAAGATTGAAGCTGAAAATGTTTTGACTTTTGAGATAGAGAATAGAAAAACAAAATATGAAGTTAAAAAGGAAGTTGAAGAGATGTTTAATGTTAAGATTGACAAAGTTAGGACTTTAGTTAAAGGGAATAAGAAATTTGCTTATGTTAAATTAAATAAAAAAGATCTTGCAATTGATGTTGCAACTAAATTGGGATTGATGTAATGGGAAAAAGAATTATAACACAAAGACGAGGAAGAGGAACTTCAACTTATAGAGTTAGCAAGAGAGCTTTTAGATATAAAGTTCAATATCCAAAAAATTTATCTGGCGAAGGAGAAGTTATTAAGTTAATTAATTCTTCTGCGCATACAGCTCCTTTAGCTAAAATAAAATACAATCAAGAAACTTTCTATATTCCAGCTTTTGAAGGAATGTTTGAAGGACAAAAAATATCTTTTGGAAATGAAGTTAAAGAAGGGAATATCCTAAAATTAAAAGACATCCCTGTTAAGACTCAAGTTTATTGTATTGAAACGCGTCCTGGAGATGGAGGGAAACTAATAAAAGCGGGAGGAAACTCTGCAACAATAAGTAGGGTGGTTGGAAATGATGTTTTTTTAATCATGCATTCTAAAAAGGAAAGAAAATTTCCTAAAGAGTGTAGAGCAGTAATTGGAAGAATTGCAGGACACGGAAGATTAGAAAAACCGGTAGTTAAAGCAGGAAAAAAATTTTATATTAAAAAAGCTAAAAGTAAATTGTGGCCAAGAACATCTGCGGTGAAGATGAATGCAATTGACCATCCTTTCGGTTCTGGTAGAGCTAAGAACCCTAAGAGCAAGATTGCAAAAAGAAACTCGCCTCCAGGTAGAAAGGTTGGGTTATTAAGACCTAAGAGAACAGGTAAGAGAAAATAAAATGGAACAAAGAAAAGAATTCAAATACAGAGGGAAGAATATTGAAGAGTTGAAAAAAATGGATACTCGAGAGTTTGCAAAATTACTTACTTCGAGAGCAAGAAGAGATGTTTTAAGAGGTTTCCAAGAGATAGAAAACTTTGTTAACCATGCTAAGAAAAAAATATCTAAGGGAAAGAGAGTTAAAACACATAAAAGACATTTAATAATTGTTCCTGAAATGGTTGGGATGAACATAAGAATTTACAATGGAAGAGAGTTTAGTCCATTAGATATCACTGGCGAAATGATTGGGCACAAATTAGGAGAATTTTCATTGACAAGATCAAGAGTAGCTCACACAAAAGCAGGAGTGGGTGCAACTAAAGGAACTAAACATAAATCAAAGAAATAAAAATGACAGAAAAACAATACGCTCCAAATAAAACTGAAAAGAAAATGGCTTCAAAGAAGATTGAAGATAAAAATGTAGCTAAAGCTCCGGTGAAAGAAGAGAAAACTAAAACCCCTGAAAAGACTCCAGTTAAAAAAGAAGAAAAAGTTTTAGAAGAGAACAAAGTAGAAGATAAAAAAATTGAAAAGAAAAAACCTCAAGCTCCAAAAGTAAAAAAAGAATCTGCGGTGGTGAATGGTGTTAGTCTGCCTATATCTACAAAAATTGCGGCAGGAATTTGCAGATTCATAAAAAATAAATCTATTAAAAAAGCAATTGAAGATTTGGAGCTAGTACTGATAAAGAGAAAGTTTGTTCCCATTAGAGGGGAGATAGCTCACAGGAGAGGTTCAGGGAAGTATGCTTCAGGTTCAGGGAAGTATCCTCAGAAAGCTAGCCAACATTTTCTACATTTATTGAAAAGTTTGGATGCAAATTCAATTGTTAATGGATTAGACAACCCATATATAGACGAAGCTATTGCGAATCAAGCCTCAAGACCAATGGGGAAATTTGGTAGATGGCAAAGAAAGAGAACACATGTAAAAATAATTGCAAAAGACAAAAAACAGGAGAATAAAAAATAAAATGGAAGAAAGAAAAACGGTTAATTTCAAAAAAGAAGAATTTTCGATGAGAGAGTATATTAAGAAATTTATTGGGAAAGGTAAAGTAAGTAGAGTTAAGATAGAGTATACTCCCGTTGGAGAGAAGATTATTGTATCTACAAATAAACCTGGTTTGATAATTGGTCGAGGAGGAGAAAAAATTTCGGAACTTACAAAGACACTAAAGAAAAAATTCAAATTAGAAAATCCGAATGTTGAAATAGATGAAATCATTGAACCTGAATTTGATGCTCAATTAATTGCTGATGAAATTGCATTGGGATTGGAAAGATTTGGGCCCTTAAAATTCAAAGTTATTGCATACAGAACTCTTGAAAAAATTATGAAGGCTGGAGCAATGGGTGCAGAAATAAGATTGAGTGGAAAGCTTCCAAGTTCAAGAGCTAAGACATGGAGATTTGCTCAAGGATATTTAAAGAAAACAGGAGAAAGTGCAAATGTTGTAGATAGAGCTCAAGCAAGAGCTGAAACTAAGCCTGGAACTGTTGGAGTTAAAGTAGCTATTTTATCTCCTCATGCTAAACTTAAAGACAGAATTAATTTGAATGAAGAATTAATCGAAGAATTAAGAACAAATTCAATAGAAGAAGAAAAACCTGTGAAAAAAAAGAGTACAAGAAAAAAGGCAACTAAGAAAACAAAGGAGAAGAAAGAATGAAATACAAAGAAATTCAAAAACTAACTGAAGCGGACAGGAATAAGAAGATGAAAGAGTTGAAACTTGAGCTAATTAAAGCAAAGGCAAATAATGCTAAGGGAAGCATCTCAAAAAGTAAAGAGATTAAAAAAATGATTGCGAGAATAAATACTTTCAATGCCTCAAAAGGAGGTATTGGAAAGGAATAAACATGGAAATATGTCCAAAGTGCGGATTACCAGAACAAGCGTGTGTTTGTGAGCAAATTGGGAAAAGTTCGCAGAAAATAAATATAACTACGGATAAAAAACGGTATGGGAAAATCGTTACAGTTATCAAAGGGTTTGATAATAGTGTTGATGTAAAAAAAATCGCGAAAACTCTAAAAAACGAGTTAGCTTGTGGAGGTACATCAAAGGACGGAGTTATAGAACTCCAAGGAGAACATACAAGCAGAGCTAAAGAAATTTTAGCAAAGGAAGGATTCGAGGAGGATTCGATTGAAAACTAAAATGGCAAAAAATGAAAAAACAAAAATGAAAGAAAAAAATCTAGTTGAAACTGAATGTAAAGATAAAAACTGTCCTTTTCACGGAAATTTAAAGACTAGAGGAAGAAGTTTTGAGGGTAAAGTTATTAAGAAGTTCCACAAGAGAATAGTTATTGAATTTGAAAGAATGATATATATTAAAAAATATGAAAGATATGCAAAATCTCGAACTAAAGTTCATGCAAGACTTCCTGAATGTATGGAGAAAGAAATTAACGTTGGAGATTTAGTTAGAGTGCAAGAGTGTAAACCTCTAAGTAAAATTGTTCACTTCGCATTTATTAAAAAAATAAAAGATGTATCAGAAGTTAAGGAGGCCAAAAAATGAAGGCAGTTTCAGCTAAAACAACCGCAGGTTTAAATCTTGGGGCGAGAGTAATTGCTTCGGATAATAGTGGAGCTAAAGTTGTGAAAATAGTTTCGGTTAAAAAATCTAAAGCTAAGAAAGGGAAACAAGTTTGCGCAAAAATTGCAGACTGGGTTAAAGTAGCTGTAAAAAAGGGTGTTCCCGATATGAAAGGAAAAGTTTTCGATGCGGTAGTGATAAGGCAGAAAAAACCTTATAGGAGATTAAATGGAGAAAGAGTAATGTTCGAAGATAATGCAGTTGCAATTTTAAAAGATGATAAAGGTAATCCAAAAGGAACTCAAATTAAAGGTCCAATTGCAAGGGAGGTCCAGGAGCGATGGGGAAGTGTCGGTAAAATAGCTTCAATAGTATATTAAAATGAAGAAAAAATTTTCAATTAAATGGATAGGAAGTAAACAACCTAGGAAGCAAAGGAAGTATAGAGCTAATGCTCCCTTACACTTGAAGAAAAAATTCGTAAAGGTTAACCTGTCAAAGGCATTAAGAAATAAAGCGGGTAAGAAAAATCTTCAGGCGAAGAAAGGAGATAAAGTTAAAGTTATGAGAGGTAAGTTTAAAGGCAAGGAAGGAAAGATACTTAATGTTATGATAAAAGAATCAAAAATTGTTGTGGATGGTATCCAGGTCACTAAAATGGATGGTTCAAAGGCGAATGTTAAGCTTCAACCTTCAAATTTACAAATCACAGAATTAGCAGAGAGAAAGAATATGCAAACAACTAAAAAAGCTGAAAGCAAGACAAAGGCAGAAGAAAATAAAGAAAAATCTACTAAGGAAGACAAAGGAGAGAAAAAATAATGCTACATCAAAAAAGACAAGAGTCTCCAAAACAATGGCAGGTTTCAAGAAAGGGAACAAAATTTTTAGTTAGAGCTCAAGGAAATAGAGGTATCCCTTTGTTAATTGTTTTAAGAGAACTTTTGAAAGTAGTTAATACAAGAAAGGAACTTAAGAAGGCGCTACACAACAAAAAGGTTTTAGTTAACAATAAACCTGCGAGAGATGAAAAAATAGGATTAACTTTATTCGATACTATAACTTTGGTTCCCTCAAAATTAAGTTATAGGGTTGCATTGAATGGAAAAGGAAAATATGATGTTGAAGAAATTAAAGAAAAAGATGCAAACAACAAAATATCAAAAATTATAGATAAGAAAGTATTAAAAAATAAAAAAGTTCAATTGAATTTATCTGATGGAAAGAATTTTATCACGGATATAAAGTGCAAGGTCGGAGATTCTGTTTTGATTGACTTTAAGAACAAAAAAATTGAGAAATGCCTTCCATTAGAGGAAAAGGCAAAAGTGGTTGTCTTTTCAGGTAAACACTCAGGTGAAAGAGGAGCAATTGAAAAAATGAAACCAGAGAGGAAAATGGCTTCGATAAAAACAGATGAAGGAAAGACGAATATATTAATTAAACAATTGATGAGGATAGAATGAACGTAATGAGAAATATAAAAATCGAGAAAGTGGTTTTAAGTGTAGGTGGAACCGCAGAAAATTTAGAAAAAGGGTTCAAATTATTGGAACTTTTAACAGATAGAAAACCAGCAAAAATGCAATCAAGAAAAAGAATTCCTTCATGGAACGTCCGGCCAGGATTAGAAATTGGGGCTGTTGTAACAATAAGGAAAAATCCTGAAGAGCTTTTGAAAAGACTCTTATCTGCGAGAGATAATACTTTAAAGAAGAAACAAATTAGCGAAAATAACTTTTCTTTTGGAATAAAAGAGTACATTGAAATTCCCGGAGTAGAATATAAAAGGGAAATTGGAATAATCGGATTAGATGTTACTGTTGTTTTCAAACGTGCAGGAAGAAGGGTTAAATTGAAAAAGATGAAAAGGGGAAAAATACCAAAGAAACAAATAATTTCAAAAGAAGAAATAATTAAATTTATGGAAGAGAACTTCCAGACGAGGTTTGAATAAAATGCCGGCAAGTGATTGGAAAAGAGTATTTAAGCAATTGGATGCGAAACCCGCAGTTAAAGAAAAATTCATAAAACATTGTAAGCCGAAGGAAAGGAAGTTTGGAGTTGCTGCGCAAAAATGTGAAAACTGTGGAAGGTTTGGAGCACATATAAAATCATACGGATTAAATTTATGTCGACACTGCTTTAGAGAGATAGCAGAAGAGATCGGCTTTAAAAAATATAGTTAGGAGTAAAAATGAGTCAAGATATTGTTGCTGATGGATTAAATATGATAAGAAACGCGAAGAAAGCGAGAAAAGAAAAAGTTAGTTTGACAAGAATTTCAAACATCCTTATTGAAATCCTAAAAATAATGAAACAAGAAGGAGCAATCAAGAAGTATAAGATAGATGCTAAAACAAAGACAGCCCAGGTAACCATTGGAGAATTATTCGATTGTAAAGCAATCAAACCAAGATTCACCGTTAAAAAAGAAGATATTGAAAAATACAGGAGAAGGTATTTACCTTCGAGAAATTTTGGGACATTATTAATTTCAACCAATAAAGGTCTTTTAACTCAAGAGGAAGCAGAAAAGGAACAAGTGGGAGGATGCTTAATTGCATATTTTTACTAAAATGAAAAAAGAAATATTTGAAACAATTGATATTCCCGAGGGAGTGGACGTTAGTATAGAAGATAATAAGGTAAGTATTAAAGGGTCTGAGGGAGAAAATATTAGAGAGTTCAATATTGGAAAATGTGATTTAGAAAAAAGAGACAAAGGGATAGTTATCGGCTATAAGAAAGCAAGCAAGAACGAGAAAAAAGTGATTAATACAATTGTACAACACATAAAAAATATGATAAAGGGCGTTCAAGAAAAATTTGAATATCAAGTAAAAATTTGTTCAAGCCATTTTCCGATGACAGTTAGTGTAGAAGGAAACAAAGCTACAATAAAAAATTTCTTAGGGGAAAAAATTCCTCGAGAAGTTAGAATTCCGGAAGGAGCAGAAGTTGAAATAAATAAAGAAATAATAACAATAAAGTCTACAAATAAAGAAATTGCAGGTCAGACTGCTGCTAATTTTGAGAAGGCTACAAGAATAAGTAATAGAGATAGAAGAATTTTTCAAGACGGACTTTACATAATAAATAAAGCGGGAGTAGAAATATGAAATTTTTAAGGAGAACCTCTAATAGATATTCAAAGCTTGGCAAAGGAAGAAAAAAGAAACAAGTTTGGAGAAGGCCGAACGGAAGAGACAATAAAATAAGAGAAAGACGTAGAGGTTATCCTGCAAGAGTGAGTATTGGATATAGTACAGAAAAAGCATCTAGAGGAAAGTTAAAAGAAAAAGAGCCAATAATGATTAACAATGTAAAGGACTTAGAAAAAATAAAAGAAAACCAAATTGCAGTTATAGGTTCTATTGGTAAGAAAAAACAATTAGAGATTGCAAATAAAGCAAAAGAAAAGAATATTGAAATTTACAATCTAAATCCGCAAAAATTCATTGAAAAAAATAAAAAACCAGAAAAGAAGATTGAAGAGAAAAAACAGGAGAGTAAAAAATGAATTTAAAAACTAAGAAAGAATTGGCTGCAAGAATGTTGAAGATTGGAAAGGAAAGAGTTATATTTGTGGAGTCCAGAAGAGATGAAATAAAAGAAGCTATAACAAAACAAGACATAAGAGACTTGGTTGCAAGCGGAGCTATTGTTATCAAAGAGATTAAGGGGAGAAAGAAAGTTACTAGAAGAAAAAGGGCAAGAGGTATTGGAAAGGTAAAGAAGAAAGTTAATAAAAGAAAAGAGGAATATATGACTCTCACGAGAAAATTAAGAGCTTACTCAAAAGAACTAGAAAAACAAGGTAAAATAACAAAGGACGAGTTAAAAGAAATAAGAAAGAAAGTTAGAAACAGAGACTTTAAGAGTAAGGCAAATTTAAAAACATATATTGAGGAATTAAAGAAATGAGAACACTAAAACGAAGAAGAAAAGAAAAGAAAACAGACTACAAAAAAAGGTTTGGTCTACTGAAAAGTGGAAAGCCGAGATTAGTTTTTAGAAAAACGAATGCTTACGTTGCTGCCCAATATGTTCAAAGTGAAGAATCTAAAGACAAAGTACTATTTGGAGTAACTTCAAAAGATTTAATTAAATTTGGGTGGCCTGAAAATGCAAAAGGAAGTTTAAAGTCGATCACTGCATCTTACTTGACAGGATATCTTGTGGCTAAAAAAATAAAAGATAAAAAAATGGAAAGTCCAATAGTAGACTTTGGGATGGTAAGAGTTCTATATAAGAATAAATTATATGCGTTCCTAAAAGGATTAATTGATGGAGGAATAGATATTTCATGTAAAGAAGAAGCTTTTCCTGAGGAAGAAAGGATTAAGGGAGAACATCTAAAAAACAAAATCTCTTTTGAAGAAATTAAATCAAAAATAGAAAAAGCATAAAATGACAGAAGAAAAACCCCAACAAGAAGTTCAAGACGAGTATGCTGAGAAGCCAGAAGAAGTTTTGGATGAAGAAGAATTAAAAGAACTTAAAGAAATGAAAGAAGAAAATAAAGAATCCGAGAAAGAAGTTGAAAAAGAAGAACCTATGGCAAATTGGACTCCAAAAACAAAATTGGGAGAAGAAGTTAAGAATGGAAAGATAAAAAACATTGATGAAATTTTGGACGCAGATAGAAAAATTATGGAGGAAGAGATTATTGATAATTTATTGGATGTTAAAACCGACTTAATTGCAATGGGACAATCAAAAGGAAAGTTCGGAGGAGGAAAAAGGAGAGCATGGAGACAAACTCAAAGAAAAACAAAAGAGGGTAACGTTCTGAAATTTTCCGCAATGGCTGTTGCAGGAGATGAGAAGGGACATATTGGAGTTGGAGAAGGAAGCTCAATTGAAACTCTTCCAGCGAGAGATAAAGCAACAAGAAAGGCAAAATTAAACCTTTTTAAGATAACACGGGATTGTGCTTCATTTGATTGTGCGTGTTCAGAAAAACACACAGTTCCTTTTAAGGTTAGAGGAAAATCAGGAAGTGTGAAAATAGAATTAATTCCTGCACCACAAGGAACAGGATTGGTGGTTGCGAAAGAATTAAAGAAAGTTTTAGCACTAGCAGGTATAAGGGATGTTTATAGTAAAACATTTGGAAGTACTAGCACAACATTTAACTTAGTAAAGGCATGTATTGATGCATTAAAGAAAACTAATGAGAGGAATAAAAAATGAAAATAGCAGTTATAAGAATTAGGGGACAAGTTGGAGTAAGAAAAGATGTAAAAGAAACTTTGAATCGACTAAAATTGAAGAAGAAGTATAGTTGTGTTGTATTAGAAAATCCAAATGAAAATCAATTGGGAATGGTAAAAAAGATTAGAGATTTTGTTGCATACGGAGAGATTAGTGAAGACACTTTCAAAAAATTAAATGAAGAAAGAGGGAAAAAAGGAAAGGAAATTTTCGGATTGCACCCTCCTAGAAAAGGTATTGACTCAAAAAAACACTTCGGTGTTGATAAAGGGGTTTTAGGAGATAATAAAGAAAAAATAAATGATTTAATTTTGAGGATGTTGTAAAATGCAAAAAACACATAAAAGAAAAAAATCAACAAGATATCACGGAAGAAAAATGGGAACTTGTGGAACTGGAGCTAGAAAGAATAGACGAGACTCTGGAAATCAGGGAGGAAAAGGAATGTCAGGTTCAGGTAAGAGAGCGGACCACAAAAAAACATTAATCACGAAAAAATTTGGACATGGATATTTTGGAAAGAAGGGATTTACTAGTAACGGGATAAGGAAAGACAAAAAAGATAAAATAAATTTAAATGATATCTCTGAAAAATATGGGGAAGTTAAAGGAGAAATTGACTTAAGTGATTATAAGATACTTGGAACTGGTGAAATAAATAAAAAAATAGTTATTAGGGCAAAAGAAGCATCAAAATCTGCGATAGAAAAAGTTGAAAAGGCTGGTGGAAAAATTATTCTTCCAGAGAAAAAAGAAAAAACATCTCAAGAAGAAAATAAAAAAACTGAAGAGTAAACATGAACCTGCACAAAATATTTAACCTAATTCCAGAGGTTAAAAAACCGGAAGAGAAAAAGGTGAGTTTTAATGTTAAATTAAAATGGACCATTGTAGTTCTTATTGCATTCTTTATTCTTGCAAACATTACAATTTATGGGCTTTCTACAAATGCACTTCAAAGGTTTGAGTACCTTGCAATGATTTTAGGAACAAAGTTTGGTTCAATAATTTCCTTAGGTATTAGTCCAATCGTTATGGGTTCGATTATTTTGCAGTTACTTTCGGGTTCGGGATTGTTAAATATTGATACTCACACTGCAGAAGGTAAGAAGTTTTTTCAGGGACTCCAGAAATTAATGGTCTTGTTTTTCATAGTTTTTGAATCCGTAGTTTATGTTTTGATGAGAGGATTGGAGGCTATGCCTGGATTAGCTTGGCTCGTTATCTTGCAATTAATACTTGGGGGCTTAGCAATTTTCTATATGAACGAATTATGTGAAAAATGGGGGTTCGGTTCGGGAGTTAGTTTATTTATTGGTGCGGGTGTTTCGTGGACCTTATTCACGAGAGCATTTCAAATTATGGACCAGCAAGGAAGAATCTGTTTATTTTCCCAGGGAGTTCCTTGTTCAGGTAAAGTTTTTGTTTTAATACAATCTATAATTGATAAAGCGGGTGTAGAAGCTACATCAGCATTTGCTGCAATTGCGGTTACAATATTAATATTTTTACTTGTAACATGGGCTCAATCTTTGAAAGTAGAAATTCCATTATCAATGGGGAGGATTAGAGGTTATACTATGAAATGGCCATTACAATTTTTCTATGCATCGGTTATTCCAGTTATTTTTACTGCTGCTTTAATTGCAAGTCTTCAATTATTTGGAGGGATGATAGAAAACTGGGTTGGGCATCCGACTTTCTTAGGGCACTTTGAACAAGGACAGGCAACTTCAGGCTTAGCATTCTGGTTGGGCTCTTCAAACATTTTAGATTTATTAATTAGAGGAGGGTTTATGTGGAAATTCCTTGTGCAAGGCATTACGCACATTTTATTCTTTACTATTTTCTGTGTTTTATTCTCAGTATTTTGGGTAAAAACTTCTGGAAATATGGATGCTAAAAGCCAGGCACAAAACCTTGCAGCGTCTGGATTACAAATTTCAGGTTTTAGGCAAGATACGAGAATTTTGGAAAGTGTTTTGAATAGGTACATAATGCCATTGACAGTAATGGGAGGTGCAGCAATAGGTTTATTAGCAGCGTTTACTGATTTATTGGGGGCATTAGTTTCAGGAACTGCAATTTTATTAGTTATCATGATATTTAATCAGTTTTATCAAAACATTGCAAAACAACATATGAATGATATGAATCCAGGAATGAGAAAGTTTATGGGAGGAAATTTATAATGAAAGAAGAAAAAGAATTGAATGTTCCAACAAAGTTTAATCCAGCAACGCAGAAATACGAGGCTGATATGGAAAAATTGAATGAAAAAGTTGAAGAGCTAAATAAGGGTGGTGAAAGAAAAAAAGAAAATTCGGAGAATAAAAAACCTGAAGGACAGGTAAAACAAGAAGATATAATTCCAGAAAAAGAAAATAAAAAATCAAAGAAAGGGGAAGGAAGTTTTAAGCCTGTAATCATAATAATGATTATCTCGATTTTGATTGCTTCTCTATGGGACAGAGTTCCTCAAATAAAGAATGCCGTGGGGACAGTACTAAATCCTACTGCAGGGGCGCTGTTAAATTGGAATCTTAATTGGGGGTTTCTAATAATTGTTTTTGTTATTACAATAATTATTACTCTAGCGCAGAAATATGCGACAGACCAAAAAACATTGAAGGAATTGAAGAAGGAACAGAAAGAGATTCAAAAACAGATGAAAGAATTCAAACATCATCCTGAAAAAATGATGGAACTTCAAAAAAAGCAATGGAAATTAATGCCCAAACAGATGAAATTAAGCATGAGAGCATTAGCTTTTACAGGAGTACCTTTCATATTATTCTTTAGATGGTTCCATGATTATTTTGATGCACTTGGAGATTATAAATTATGGTTAGGAATGAGTTGGTTTGTATTTTACTTGCTTTTTGCGATTATTATTGGATCAATAATAAGAAAACAAATGGATGTAGTATAAAATGGAAGATAAAGAACTTACGCAAAAATTTCAAATGTTTGAACAGCAGATAAGAGCTATTCAACAACAGCTACAAGCAGTAGAACAAGCTCTTCAAGAAATGAATTCATTAAATTCAGGTTTGGGAGAGTTAGTCGGTAAAAAGGATAAAGATATTCTTGCTCCAATTGGAAGAGGAATTTTTGTTAATGCAAAACTAATGTCTGAGGAATTAATGGTTGATGTGGGAGATAAAAATTTTGTTAAAAAATCAATTTCTGAAACTAAGAAAATGATTGAAGATCAGGTAGGAAAACTGGAGAATGCGAAAGAGGAATTGAATTCTGAATTAGAGAAAATTAATGAAGAATTAACTAAAACTTTTATTGAAAGTCAAAAATGTAAAGGTGAAAACTCATCTAAACAATAAAATAAATCTATATCCGAGAGATAAAACAATTATTGAATTCACTGAGATAAAGATTAAGTCTTGAATAATTATTGAATAAATCAATAACATTATTGTTGCAATAAAATCCATTGTAATAAATATTTCTTCTTTTTTGAAGGCTAAGAAAATAAACGAGATTGCCAAAAGAGATAATCCGATTAATCCAAATAAATTCATCATTTTAAGGTTGAAGTTTTTTTGCTCCTTTCACAAAGTCAGAATATTTTTGTATTCCATGTTCGGTTATAATTCCTGTAATGTATTTTTTATCTATGAATTCAAATGAAGGGTTTTTAACTTTAATTTTTTTTGGAGCTTTATCCCAAACTTCATTTAACTCTCTTTGTTCAATTGAGATTTTTTCTTTTGTAAATTTCCAAGAATCGGCTACGATATAAACAGGAATTTTTTCTGATTTAGCTATTCTTGCAATTACTTCTGAACCAATTTTATTTATTACTCCCTTTTCTAAAAGTGCATCAGCTCCAAGAAAAACTTTGTTAGCTTTCTTTGTGCCTTGTTCTTTTGTTAAGGCGACTCCAAGGGCAGAATCCACAAATAGAGTAACCTTGATTTTATTTTTCCTTAACTCTTTAGCAGTTTTTCTTCCTTGGTATAGGGGACGAGTTTCGGTATTATATACTTCAAACTTCTTTCCTTTCCTTTTTGCATAGATTAGAGCTCCGGTAACATTTGTAGAATGACAGTGAGTAAAGATAACATCATTTTGTTTTATTATTTTTAATGTAGCTTTATTTATTTTTTCTTGGGCTTCGTCAAAATGTTGTAAGATTTTTTCCTTTGGAAATTCGTCCACCATTTCTAGAACATTTTGCATCATTGGTTCAGTTGGACGAGAAGATAAAAGTTTTTTCTTAGAAGACATTGTGGGGACTAAATAATACGCCCTCAATGCGGCCTTCGCAATATTTCTTGCTCCCTGGATTTTAATTTCTTTTATCCTTCGGAGAATTGAATTAAACTTCCCTCTTTTATTCATGTAAAAACAAAAAATAAAGAACATTTAAATATTCTCCTTTTTATTTAGGCTCATGTTAGAATCAATAATAAATCCAAAAAGTAGTGAAAAAGGTCCCTGGAAAATGTTTTTTATTGGGCTTTTGTATGCTTCATTATCTTTGATATTAGTTCACTGGTTTTTTTCGAATGATCCCGATTTATCTGCATCTTCAGGAATGATGGTTGTTTTATTTTGTATAATGTTCACACTTCCATATATGTATTTTATAATAAAGAGAGAAGAAAAAGAAGACGAGCAAATTGAAGGTTTTTGGAGAGTTTGGAAAGCGCATAAGGATGCATTATATTCTTTCATGTGGTTATTCCTTGGTTTTATTGTTGCGTTTTCATTTTGGCATATAGTATTACACGATGCAAATTTGTTAAATTTTCAGCTCCAAACCTATTGTAGAATAAACAACCCCTCAAACGTTGATACTTGTGTTAGCCAATATTCGTCAAAGAATGTTATTGGAACTGGCTCTTCGATAAAAGAAATGAGATTACTATACATAATAGAAAACAATATTTATGTTATGATTTTTACGATTATTTTTTCATTGATTTTTGGAGCCGGAGCCATATTTATCTTAATTTGGAACGCAAGTGTAATTGCGGCCGCCATTGGGATTTTTAGCAAATTTAACATAGCAGAGATTCCGTTGGGAGTCATGAGATATATGATACATGGGGTTCCGGAAATAGGAGCGTATTTTGTGGCGGCATTGGCAGGAGGTATTTTTGGAACAGGATTTATGCGACATGGTTTTAAAAGTAGAAAATTTTTGAGGGTGTTTGAAAACACAATTATTTTGTTGTTCATAGCAATCCTTTTAATTATGATTGGGGCTCTTATAGAGGTCTACATAACGCCTGTAATTTTTAATTAAATTTATAAGACACAAAGAACAAAGAATTATATGGAACCTGTATTGTTATTAACGATTTTTGTCAGTTTTTTCTGTACTTCTCTTACAATTCCATTTTGGATAAGAAAAGCGAAACAAATTGGGTTGGTTTGGGACGATATGAATAAAAAAGATAAGAAGAAGAAAGTTGCAGGTTCTGGAGGAATTGTTGTTGTTTTGGGAGCAATAATTGGAATTTTTTTATATGTTGCAATAAACACTTTTTATTTCGAGAGAGACATTTCTAATTTGGAGATTTTTTCAATAATAACTACTATGCTGCTTGTTGCAGGTGTCGGATTGATTGATGATTTATTTGGCTGGAAAAAGGGAGGGCTTTCTGCAAAAACAAGAATAATTTTAGTTTTGTTTGCAGCTATTCCTCTTATGGTTATAAATGCGGGTGAATCTACGATGCTTGGAATTGATTTTGGAATTTTTTACCCTTTGATACTTGTTCCGTTAGGAGTTATAGGTGCCACAACTACATTCAATTTTTTAGCAGGTTATAACGGGTTAGAAGCAGGACAAGGGATTTTAATTTTATCTGCATTAGCCCTCGTTACACATTTGACCGGAAATAGTTGGTTAAGCATAGTTCTTTTATGTGTAGTTGCAGCCCTTGTTGCATTCTATCTTTTCAATATGGATCCAGCAAAAGTTTTTCCGGGAGATGTATTAACCTATTCTATAGGGGCATTGATAGCAACGACTGCAATAATAGGTCAAGTAGAAAAAATTGCAATATTCTTTTTTATACCCTATTTATTTGAGACGGGATTAAAAATAAGAGCAAAATTAAATGCGCACAATTTTGGAGTTCCAAACGAAGACGGAAGTCTAGAATTGAGATATGATAAAATATATAGTTTGACACATCTTTCTCATTTTATTCTTAAAAAATTTAAAAAGAAAGTTTATGAAAAAGACATAGTTTATATGATAAATGGGTTTCAACTAATAGTAATTATCCTAGGATTTTGGATTTTCTTGTAAATTAAAATTTAGAAATTAGTAGTCTTTATTTTGATTACCTATTTGCTCTTTTATCCAATTATATGTTTTTTCTATACCTTCCTTTAAAGATTTTGTAGGCCTCCACCCTAATTTTTCTTCTATTAATGAATTCTCAGAATTTCTTCCTCTTACACCCGTTGGTCCGTCTATGTGTTTTATATTAATTTCTTTTGCTGCAATATCTGAAACTAATTTTACTAGCCCATTAATTGAAACTTTTTCATCTGAACCTATATTTACAGGGCCTGAATAATCAG
>CAZSGW010000007.1:0-38160 GCA_964606775.1 Candidatus Woesearchaeota archaeon | reverse complement strand
AAAGGTCTTGAAGGGAATTTATCTCTTTCTTCAATAGAGGAATTTTTATATTTGTTGTGTTTTTCAATAAACCATTGATATGCTTTTTTCAGGTTTAGAGATTTTTTCTTTATTGCGTAATATAGATAGTGGTCAAAATCTATTAGAAAAGAAGAGAGAAAGATTATTGACGCTTCTAAATAACTTATTTCGGGAAAAATAAAAAATAAAATTATTGAGAGTAGCAAACCTGAGAAGACGTGATATTTTACTAACATCTTATTTCTCTATGTTTCTTACCATATCTGTGAAAGCTGGACGAGTTATTAGCACTCCTGCAGTTATTCCGATGATAGTTGTTATTGCAAACCCTTTCAAAAGTCCTGCTCCAGCCCATAAAAGAGGTATTAATGAGACTAGTGCTGTAAAATAGGCACCAAGAATTATTGAGAATGCTCGTTTCAATTTCTGTTTAACACTTAGAAGGAGTTTTTGTCTTGATTCGTCTAAAATTATTATTTGTTGGTCAATTCCAGTACCTATTGTTGCAAGAATACCAGCAATACTTGGGAGGTCTAAGTTCCACTCAATCAATGCAGCTATACCTAAAATTATTATTACTTCAGAAAGGCTTGTAGCTAAAAGAGCTAAAGAAGACTTTAATTTCTTATACCTTAAAAAAATAATTATTGCAACAACAAGAAGGGCGGCTAAACCGGCTGTAAGAATTGCTCGAGTAAAATCCTTTCCAAGCACAGGAGAGATTGTATCTAGTTTTACTATTTCCAATTTATATGGAAGGCTACCTGTAATCAAAACAGTCTGTAAATGATGCATATCTTCCTCTGCGGCCTCGAATGCCTCTGATTGAGTTGGTCCTGAACCTGAACCTGAGATGGAAATTTGAGTGGATGTTTTTCCTTTCAACTCTTTACCTATGAAAAGTGAGTCAACCAAATTATCATCGAGATACAAATCTAATTTTTCCGAAAGGTATTTCGGATTTGATTCATTAATAGTTAATTTGTCTGTTACTTCTGCGTGCCTTTTTGCAGCCTCTTCACTTAAGTAAATGGTAAATCTAAAACTACAGATGTACTGTCCTTGAGAGGGTTGACAATCATAAATCCCTGCACAGCTCGCGTCATTTCTACATACAGAGGAGACATCTTTATTTCCTCCGCTGAAAACTACGTCCTCTCCAATTTTTGCTTCGAATTTACCTTGCTTTTCAATCAAGTCCTTTAAGTCTTTTGGAGTCGATCCTGCAATTTCAATCAACATAAAATGTTTTCCTGATAAATCTGAGACAGGATTAACATTAACATCCGATAACCCATAAACGTTTAATCTATTGTTTGTGATTGCAACTAAATCGTTTACTTCCTTTCCAGAAAGTTCTTTGTCTTTTGCTTTAACTATCGCTCTTGCCCCTCCTGCCAAATCCAAACCGGTTTTAATATCTGTTTTAGGGATATCTGCTACAGTTAGTTGAGGGGGATTTTTTGAAAAAAGTATTACTTCTGATTCTTTTGTCTTTATCGTTATCTTTTTTTCTGAGTCAGACGGAAATTTTTCTTGTATTATTAAAGAATAATCATTTAAATCATCTATTTTTTGGCCATCGATAGAGGTAATTATTTGGTTTTGTCTTAATCCTAATTCGAATGCAGTTGAATTTGGCTCAACGCTTGTTACCACAACTCCTTTCTGAAAAAAAGTAACGCCATTGCTTGAAACAAAAATTGAGAGTAGAGATAAAACTACGGCAATTATCAAAATCCAAATCTTGAAACTTAATTTTTTACTCATTTTTTCTTTTTTACATACCATTTAAGTATTGATACGTTTGTTATCCAAGTATTCAAAATATCAAATCCTAAACCTATTACTAGGATTGTAAAAATTTGTGTTAGAGTTGCAGAGAAAGATTTCACAACAAGTAATGCAAGTAAGAATGCGAATAAAGAAGTTAAAGTCATTGTTAATCCTGTTTTAAGTGAACCTTTAATCCTTTCATTTAGTGAACCTTCAGATCTTTTTAGAAGTCTATTTGTTAGCATAATGTCTGTATCAACAGAATAACCAATCAGCATCAGAAATGCTACGATTCCTGCGGTCGACATTTTTATTCCCAACATATTTACAACTGTTAGAGTCATCAAAATATCTGCAAATGCTGAAATAATTACTGCGCTCGAAGGGATTGTGGTTCGGAAAATAATGAATACAACAATTCCCATGAAAACAAATGCAATCAAAATTGCGATTAACAACTGTCTATAGAAACTTTCGCTCAATGCCGAGCCAGTAAATTCAAAACTACTGTTTTCTTCCGTTAACTCATATCCCAAATAATCTTCTAGAACCTGTCTTGTTAAATCTCCGTCGGACTTCGTTTCAATAATTATGGCTTTCTGTTCTTGGGTCGTTAAATCATAAATAATCTGTGTATCTATTTCGTCTAGTTTTCCTTCTAGATTGGAGTGTATTTCTTCTTTAGATATTTGTTCGTAAAGAGTTACTGAAGTTCCTCCTGTTAAAGAAATATCTTTGTGAAGAAAATCCCCATTTTGAGAATAAAAAATTCCCATATAAATAAAGGAAAATATCAGCAGAGCTGCGGGAATCAATAAAAGTAATTTATAATTTTTATCGTGCCAGTTTTTTTTGTTTTTTTGTTCTTCCATTTAATAAAATCCAAATGCGCAGGCCGGGATTCGAACCCGGGTCAACTGGTTGGAAGCCAGTTATTCTGCCACTGAACTACCCACGCCTATTCCTACACATAATCAAATTGGTTTTAAAGGTTTTTGTTTTTTTCCGATGAAAATTCCTATGGCAGTTTGAACAAAAACCAGAAATTCAAATCAAGACGCCCGGGACAGGATTCGAACCTGCGACTTTCTCCTTAGGAGGGAGACGCTCTAATCCAGACTGAGCTACCCGGGCAATGCAAGGAACAGGATTCGTGCAGGTAAACAAGTTACCTACGTCGCCTGTCCAAGCTTGGCCAGACGAAACCTCCGGTTCTCATCGAATGCAAGGAACAGGATTCGAACCTGCGTAGGCACTAAGCCACAAGAGCCTTAATCTTGTCCGTTTGACCACTCCGGCATCCCTGCATAAAAATTCTAAAAATACTGCATATAAAAAACTTTATAAACATTTAATTCTCTCAAAAACTGAGACAGCCATAGTAGGTTGGTAACACCTGTTCTCATTCCGAACACAGAAGTTAAGCTTCCTATGTTAATGGTTGTAGTGGCTCACAGGCTGCAAACCCATTAAGCTGTCTTATTTATTTTCTTTAAATTTATATAATTAAGAATTTTGTTTATTTTATGAATATTAAAATTTCTAAATCAGAGGCTTCAGAGCAAATTGAAAAATTTTTTAGAGACATTAAAACTAAATCTTCAAAAGAAATAAAAAAAATTAAACGTCTTGCTGCAAATAAAAAAATTCCTTTGAAAGAAAAGAAAAAATTATTCTGTAGAAAATGTTTAAATCCTTATTCTGGAAATGAAAAAATTAGGATAAAAAATAATATGAAATCTACAAAGTGTTTAGAGTGCGGTTTTATTAGCAGATGGAGAGTTAAATAACTTCGTAACCTTTTTTCTCCAGAATTTTCTTAGCAGATTCATCAATTCTTTTTACTAATTCTGGATCTTCTTTAGCTTGTTTAATTATTTCATCTCTTCTTTTTTTAATTCTTTTATAATTTGAATGTATATGTGTGTCAAGAATCATATCATTTCCTGCATGGATTAAATCAGGATAAACTTTCTTGAAATTAAATAAATAAGACCATCTTAAACACATCATTGTTACTGCATCAGTAATAATTAATCCTTCAAATTTTTTTCTCAGAGGCATTATAATTTCGGGAGAGATTGTTGCTTGTTTTTTATTTGAATCTATTTCTCCATAAACTATAGGGTGTCCCACCATAATAAAATCAACATCTGAATTTATTGCTGCATCAAACATTTCTAACTCTTGTTTTGTTGCATTTACTTTATATTTGAAGATATGGGGATTCTTAATCAAATTTCCTCCAGGATAATGTTTTGCAGTAGCCATTATTTTTTCAGAGTGTAATCCTTCAATATATCCTTTTATTTTTTGTTTTATTTCACTCTCAGAACCAGTAAAACTTCTTCCAATCCAAACATTATTTCTTACTTCAACAACTGGTGAGAAATCAAGGTTAAAGCCGAGCTCTTTCATAGTTTCTCCGTGCGATTTTCCAAGTTGATAAGAATCACTATAAGAATTTATTTCTCCAAAGTTTTTTGATTTATAAAATTGTTCAAAAGGATTCCAATAACCCTCCATATCTGCTGCAACAAAAAGTTTTATTTTTGAATTATTTTTATAGAAATTTACATATTCTGAATATTCTTGTTTTGTTTTTTGTTTACTTAAAAAAACACCTCCAATATGGAGTTCATTAACATAATCTTTATTTAAACTATCTGGCCGAACGAGTAATAATTGGCCTACTTTTTCCTCAAGAGACATTTCAGAAAGATTTATTTTTTCCATTGAAGAACAAAATGGAAGAATAATTAATAAAGTTATGGCAATAAACATTAATTTCTTCATAAAAAGAAAAATAATTACGACTTCTTAAATTTGCTTGCTAATTCGATTGTATCTGCTTGTCCTAAAAATACAGAACGACAACACATTCTTTCTAATCCTAATTCGTCTAGAACTTTCTTTTGGTTTTCACCTTCAGCAACTCTTGTTTTGAATTCTTCCCACAAGTGACCAACAGGTTTACCGCATGAAAAACATCTAACTGGAATTATCATATTATTATTCGAATGTTTTACTTTTTAAAACTATTGTTTTGTAAATACAAAATAATACAAATCTTTAAAAACAATTTAAATCTAAAAAATAGGTTAAATAAAAGAGGAAGTAAATGGTAAGAAAATGTATATATTGTGGTTGTGAGGTCTCTCCAGATTCAGTGATAGATTTCTGTGAAATTTGTGGGAAAAAGGTTTGGGGCGAAAAAATGTTTTCTGCAATCCTCAAAAATATGGAAGAAGCTAACGAGAGAGGAGATTTATGTTTGAACCACGATTTAAATGATTCTTAGGTAAAGATAGCTTTTTAAAGGAAGAATTTCTGGATAGTTCATGGTTAAGCGTAAGAAAATCAGAGAACGGGGGAAAATAAGTTTTAGCGAAGCTTTTAAAGAACTTAGCCCGGGAGATAAAGTTTCAATTTCAAAAGAGAGGGCTATGGCATCAAATTTTCCGGACAGGATACAGGGTAGGACGGGAATAGTGAAGGAGGCAAGAGGAAAGGCATATGTTGTAGAAGTAAAGGATTTCAATAAATCGAAGGAACATATTATTGAACCAATACATTTAAGAAAAATAAAACAATAATAATAAAATGATAAGAGAAAGTAAACCCTTAAGTATGGCAGAAGCGAAAGAATATTTGGAAAAGAGCCAAGAGGATATGAAAGGCTTTATTGGGAAATTTACTAAATTAAGTCCGACTCAGGCAAAGGATATAAGAAAACAATTAGAAGAATTAAACTTAATGAAATTAAATGAAAAACACATCGTAAAAGTGATTGATTTATTACCTCAGACAAACGAGGAAATAAATAAAATCTTTGTTGATGTAGGGTTGGATGAGGAAGAAGTCCAAAAGGTGACAGATGTTGTTAAACAATTTGCTTGAAGAAAATGACCAAAGAAGAATCTGCAATAGTATTAGAATTTTTACCCCATGGGTATCCATTAAAGAAGAAAATGATGCCAATAGTGCAAGCTGTTGGAAAAAATAATTTTACTTTATTAGAACTTGTTCCCCGAAGAGGAGAGAAATTGGAAACAGGTGAAGAAGTATATATTGGAGAGGGTAAAAGAGACAAAATATATTATATTCTAGGAAGACTTCACAGAGAAAATATAACCGAAGGAGCTAAACAACAATTAGAAGAATTTATAAAGGCTGTTGTTTCCGAAAGAGAGAAAGAATTTGTAGATTTTTTCAATAAATCAGAAGCGATTAACAAAAGAATACATCAAATTGAGTTGCTTCCAGGTTTTGGAAAAAAACATATGCAAGAAATCCTAAGACAAAGACAGGAAAAAGAATTCGAGTCTTTCGAGGACATGCGTGAGCGAGTGCAAAACTTACCTGATCCTCAGAAAGCTATCGAAAAACGGATAATTAAAGAAATGACAGAAGACGAGAGAAACAATTTATTTGTTAAATAAGATGGCAGAAGAACAAAAATTAATTAGAATAATGCAGAAAGACATAGAGGGAAATATGTCAGTTTATTCGGGATTGACAAAAATTAAAGGTGTTTCTTGGGGTTTAGCTAATGTGGTTTGTAAGAAATTAGGAATTGATAAGCGTAAGAAAACTGGAGAATTAACAGAAGAGGAGATTAAAAATATTGAAGAGTTCATAAAAAATCCAGATGTTCCAAATTATCTTTTGAATAGACAAAAAGACTTAGATTCTGGAGAGGACAAGCATCTCACAGGAACTAATTTAGAATTGAGGAAGGATTTTGATATTAAGAGATTAAAAAAAATAAAGTCGTATAGAGGATTCAGACATATGGCAGGTTTACCTTCGAGAGGACAAAGAACTAAATCTAATTTCAGAAGAAATAGGGCGAAGGGTGCTGGAATTAAAAAGAAAAATAAATAACAAAAATGAAAAGAAAACATAAAACATACTCAAAACCGAAAAGACCTTTTGATAAGGTAAGAATAGATGAAGAAGCTAAGATAAAAAAAGAGTTTGGATTAAAAAATAAGAAAGAAATTTGGAAAGCCGAAGCTAAAATTAAGACTATGAGAGAGAAAGCAAAGAAACTTATTAAGGCTCCAGAGGAAGACCAAAAAAAACTTTTCGAACAATTACAAAAAATTGGTTTGAAGGTTGGTTCTATTGGAGATGTATTGGCATTGGATAAAAAAGATATTTTAGAAAGAAGATTACAAACAATTGTGACTAGAAAAGGGTTAGCTACAACGACTAAATCTGCAAGACAATTAATTGTCCACAAGAAAATTTTAGTGGAAGGCAGAATAATCGATAAACCCTCATACATTGTTCCGGTAAATTTAGAAGATAAGATAACAGTTAAAGAGAATAAAAAGGCTGAAATTAAGAAGAAAGAGAATGTAGAGGAAATTCCAGAAGAAGATAAGGCTGAGGCAGAAAAGGCAGAAGAAAAAACTCAAGAAGATGTAAAGGAGTATCAAGCAGAAGCTGAAGGAAAATAAAATGGCAGATGTAGTTGAAGAAATCAAAGAAAATGTAGAAGAAGGGATAAAGGAAGTTAAGAAAGTAGTTGGAGCAGAAGGCAAGGAAGAAAAAGTTGAAGAATTAAAAAAAGAGTCTTCTGAGAAAAAAAAGAAAGAAAAAAATGTAGAAGCAACAATTCATATTTATACCTCATATAATAATACAATTGTACATGTAACAGATATGTCTGGGAGAACAATCACAAAAGTTTCTGGAGGGATGGTTACTAAACACAATCGTTTAAAGGCCAATCCAACGATTGCAATGTTTATCTCTAAGAGAATTTCTGAGAAGATGAAAGAAATTGGAATTAAGTCACTATACATAAGAATAAGGGCAAAGACAGGAAATCCAGGTCCAGGTCCAGGAGCAAATGCGTTGATAAAAAGTTTGACGAGAGAAGGATTTAAGATTATAAACATCTTAGATGTTACAAGGGTTCCTAGAGGTGGTCCAAAGAAGAAAGGGGGAAGGCGTGGAAGAAGACCTTAAACTTTAAAAAATAACTTTAACAAATAATAAAATGAAAACAATAAATAAAACAAATGATAAGATTGTATTTTCTTCTGATATGAATGAAACTATTGCAAACGCGATAAGGAGATATATTTATAGAATTCCTGTTGTTGCAGTTGACGAAGTCGAAATAATAAAGAACGATTCTCCTCTTTACGATGAAACTATTGCACATAGAGTCGGGTTAATTCCTTTAAGGGCCAAGAAGCAATCTGGAGAAATGAAGATGAAAACAAAAAAAGCGGGGATGGTCCATTCTAAAGAACTAACTGGAGATGCAGAAGTAGTGCATGGAGAAATACCTATTACTTTGTTGAATGAGGGTCAACAGATTGAACTTAAAGCTGTTTTAAATGTTGGGAAAGGAATTGATCATTCAAAATATAATCCAGGTTTTATGTTTTTTAGAAATGTTTTTGAGATAATTATGGATTCTGATTTGAAGGAAAAGGTTTTGAAGGCTTGCCCAAACGCGGAAATAAAAGAAAAAGGAAACAAGATAATTGTGATAGATAATAAGGAGAAAGAAGTAGGTGATGCTTGCGAGGGTTTGGCGGAGAAAGAAGGAAAGCCTATAGAGGCAGAGAAGAAGGAAGAATTGATAATCACACTAGAATCTTTTGGACAATTGAAAACAGAAGATATTTTTAAAAAGTCTGTTGAAAATCTTAAAAAGGATTTAGCAGAAGTTTCTAAAAAACTTAAATGAGTTTAGGGTTTGTATTTTCTAATAATTCTAAAGCTTTTTATATTGATAATTTGTGGTAATTTTAAGCGGAAGTGCCGGAGCGGTCAAACGGGACAGGTTTAGGACCTGTTGGCTCAGTGTCTACCAAGGTTCGAATCCTTGCTTCCGCATCATTAAAAAATCCACATGGATAAATTTATAAAGACAATAGTGTTTGAAAAAATACCTGCGAGTTAACGCGAGAGCGGGAAGTTAATTACTTCTCGTATATATAAAATGGTAAAATCAAAAACTTTAATTGAAAAACAAGCGAGAAAAAAAACTAATCCTGAATTAGTTGAAACTTTGATGAAAGGGAAGAAAAATGAAAAATGGTTGGAAGTGGTTTCAATTATGTCTGGACCAAGAAAAAATCTTGTAAATATGAATTTGGAAAACATTAGCAATGAGGTTAAAGAAGGGGAAAAAATTGTTGTTCCTGGAAAAGTTTTGTCAAAGGGAAATATTGATAAAAAAATTAAAATTGTTGCGCTTAATTTTTCAGAGAATGCAAAAGAAAAGTTGTTAAAGAATGGTTGTGAAGTAAGTACAATACTTGAAGAAATTAAATCAAATCCTTCTGCTGAAGGGCTTAGAGTGTTAAAAAAATGAAAGTAATTAATGGTAAGGGTATCGCTATGGGAAGGTTAGGTAGCTATGTAGCGAAAGAACTTTTAAAGGGAGAAGAAATTTCAATTGTTAATTGTGAAGACATTATTATAACTGGTAACAAAAAAACTACTGAAAAAGATTTCTTGGAAAAGAGAGGGAGAGTTGGTGCAGGACAAAGGGGTCCAAAACATTCTAAGACAAGTGAAAAAATTGTAAAGAGATCAATCAGAGGGATGTTACCGGAGCACAGGTTTGGAAGAGGAAGAGAAGCGTTTAAAAAATTGAGATGTTATAATAAAATTCCTAAAGAAATGGAAGGAAAAGAAATAATTGAATTAAAAAAGGAAAAGAAAATTAAACCTCATAAAGTAAAGGAGTTTTCAAAGTAAAATGGCAATAGATACAAAATACAAAAAGGTAATGGCCTCTGGTAAGAGAAAAACTGCTAAAGCAAGAGCGATTTTAACTGAAGGTTCTGGAAAGATAAGAATCAATAATAAAGATTATAATCATTTTCAAATGTTTGATAGATTAAAAATTGAAGAGCCGGTAAGAATTGCTAAAGAAATTTTAGGAGATTTAAAATTTGATGCGAATATCAAGGTTAAGGGAAGTGGGGAAAAATCCCAAATTGAAGCTGCACGTTTAGCTTTGGCGAGAGGAATTGTTGAGTTTTCAGGCTCAAAAGAAGTCGAAGAAGCTTTTTCAAATTACGATAGGAACTTGCTTGTTGCAGATGTAAGAAGGAAGGAAGCTTACAAGCCAGGTGATTCTAAAGCTCGTTCAAAGAGACAAACTTCCTATAGATAGTTCTTATTTTTTAGAAATTTTATCCAATTTATTCTGAACGTGATTAAAAAGTGTTGAAGAAACAATTGGTTTATGCTTACCTTGATGGATTTGTCCATCGAATTTTATCTTTCCAACATAGGCAAAATTCTTTAGAATTTTTTTTAATCCATTTACAGATAGATTATGTTTCTTTGCAACTTTTGTAAGTGAGGTTTGGGGTTCTAAAAATTCTTCGAAAATTTCTTCGACTTCTTGGAAGTTTTCTGCAGGAATAATTTGTTTTGAATTAAAATCCCATTTGTATCCGAATGGAACTCTTGAAACATGTTTTCCAGAAGATACCTGTTTAACCATTCCTGATTTCTGATTTTCACCCCGGTCTTTGTATCCAGAAAGTTTTTCATCTAAATGCTGTTGAAACAGCCGTTTGTTCTCTGGACAGATGTTTTCGCAAACATCCATTACCATTTCAATCACTTCTTTTTTATTCATTCTAACATATCTAAAGGAGATTTAATCTTTTTAATTTCATCTGTTGAGATGTGGGTGTAAATTTGAGTTGTTGATAAATCTGCATGTCCAAGAAGAGTTTGGATATATCTTATGTCAGTTCCATTTTCCAATAAATGAGTTGCGAAACTGTGTCTTAAGGTGTGGCAGTGAACATCTTTTTTTATTCCTGCACGTTTTGCTGCAGAAGAAACTATTTTTTGTAAGTTTCTTGACGTCAATTTACCTTTTGGGCCTGTGAACAAATACTCTCTAGAATTATTTTTTTGTCTTTCAATTTGTTCTTGTAAGTCTTCTACTAAAAATTCAGGGATGTTAAAAATTCTATCTTTCCTACCCTTACCTTGTCTAACGTGCCCTATTTTTTCATCAAAATCAAGGTCATCGACTTTAAGGTTTGTTAATTCCGAAACACGCAAACCACAAGCATACATCATTGAAACCATTAGCTTTGATTTCATTGTATCGAATGAGCCTAACAATTTTTTAATTTCCTCTTTTGTTAAAACTATTGGTAGCCTTTTCTCTTTTTTTGGCCGTTTAATATTTAGCGTAAGATCTTTGTTTAAAATCCCCGAAAAAGAATATTTTATTGCAGATAAAAAAACAATTATTGAACTTGAAGAAGAATCAGAAAGGTTATCTGAGATGTAAATTTTTATGTCGTCTTCGGTAATTTCTTCTGGTCGTTTATTTAAGTGTTCAAACAGCTGTTTGTTTGCTTTTAGATAATTTTTCAAAGTATATTCTGAATTCTTTGCAATTTTTAATTCAACTTCGAGTTTTTTTAAGAATTCTTCAGGAGTCATTTGAAAAGAGATTTCCAAGTTTTATTTTCAAAGAGTTGTTTATTGTCTTTGAATAAAATTGTTTTTATCCCTAGTTTATTTGCAGGCTTAGTGTTCCACTTTTGATTATCAATGAAAATTGCTTCAGAAGGTTTTACTTTTAGTTTTTTCAAGACAATTTTATACATTTTAGGGTTTGGTTTTCTCATACCAACATCGCATGAAACAACAACTTCATCAAAATTCTTGTAAAGTTTTTTTGGCATAAGAGCATCTTGAGATAAATACCATTGATCTGACAAAATTCCAATTTTGTAACCTAGTTTTTTCAACTGTTCTGCCTGTTTAAACAGCTGTTTATTTTGCTTGAAATGTTTTTTGTATGCCCAAATGTACAATTTTTTCATTCTTGATTCAGAAATTTTTAAATTTTTGGAGATAGTTTTTATTACCTTTTCCCTCGGAATTAAACCTTCAATTGATTTTGCATACGTAGTGTCAATCGCATCCAGATATTGGTCCATAGAAATTTTTAGTTTCTTTGCGATATCAACATGGACTCCAGAAGGACACAACTTTCCGTCTTTCCAAGTTGAATTTGTTCCTAATGCTAAAACACCTCCAACATCAAAAATAATTGCTTCCACACCTTTTTTCATTAAATTGATTATACGAACTTCTTTAAAAATATTACTTTTTCATTAATTCTCTTTGATTAATAATCATTATAATTACTGCACCAATTAGGAAAAGCCAATTGACGGTAAAACTAAGAACTACAAAACCTATTGCAATTAGTGAGAGCACTACAACTTTTGGATTTTTCATTAACACTCTCCATTAAGATAATATTCCACAGAAGAATTCGAGCATGCAAAACAACTGTTTGAAAAAGTTTCGTTTAAAGGCATCCCACAAACGGGTTCATAAATTTCAATGCAAGCTCCAACATTTCTTTGCTCTTCTTCACAATATGTTTTATTTAACTCCATTTGAGAATCGTCTTTTGGACCATAAGCTATAGAGAAAATTATCGCCAATCCAATAAAAAGGAGAATGATGATTGAATAAAAAACTCTTTTTTTCATAAAGTAATGAAAGGACTTTTCTTTTTATTTCTTTCGAAATACAATCTATTTGGAAATTTTTCTGTGATACTTATTTAAGGCTTCTTTTTGGAAACAGGGTAAAGATTTTTTGTTTATTTTACAATCAAGAGCGTAGTCTCTTAGGTTACTACCTCTAATTGATTCATTTTTTCTATCTTTAAGTATGCTTTTTGTAAGAAATTTGTAGGCTTCTCCAAAAACATCTTCAAAGTTACCTTCTAGGCCCTTTTTGGTTTTTCCAGCCGAATCTAAAGGAAAGTGTACATAATTAGGCTCTCCACCATTAGCGTATGGAACAATGTTTGAACTAGCAACGAATTTATCTCCTTTATGGATTGAAATTTCCAAATGTTCTCTTGAACATTTATCTGCTGTAATGGTATATTTTGTTTTCATAGTTTTCACTGGAAAGTGACATTTTTAAATCTTTTGGCTATATGCATCATAATTACAGAAAATCCGGGTTTTTTACTCTTGGTGTGGTTCGTATAATGTATATTGTCTGTATTTCTTAGTATTTTTTGTGTGCGAACGTAAGTATTCTTTAGAGGTAGCACATGTTTTTATATGCGAACGGTTTTTTTATTGCATGGTTTTCAAAAAATGTTTAAATTGTGAAAGAGAAATGGAAATTCATGCAAAGGGAATGTGTATCACTTGTTACAAAAAATTGCATTGGAGTCAAAAAGAGGGAGTTTGTAAAAGATGTGGAAGAATGATTAAAATTCATGCAAAGGGGCTTTGTCCTGGATGTTATAATTTTATTTTTCATTTAGATAAAGCAAAGGCACAGAATTATCGGAAAAAATTTGGTCTTGATTATGAATCTTACAAAAACAAAACAAAACAATGTGTTATTTGTGGATTTGATAAAATTGTTGAATTACATCATCTTGATGGAAATAATCAGAACAATTCTTCAGAAAACCTAATTGGTCTTTGTCCAAACCACCATAAAATGATACATATATTTGAATATAGAAAAGAAATAATCGAAAAGCTACAAAATAAGGGTTTTAAAGCTCCGAAAGATCCAAAATTAGATTTTAAAGTAGATTAGCGTGAACTTAGGTTAGCTTTATTATTGTTATCTTTTCCTAAATGAGATGGAACATAACAATACTTTTTTGTGGCATATTTCATTGCATTACTTATTGCTTCGTCTACTCCATCTCTTTCTCGTGAACTTAGGTTAGCTTTATTAATTATTCCTTTATTTCTTGCATGATTTAATTTTGTTTCAAGATTTTTCTTTTCTTTTTCTAGATTTTCTAAATCATTTTTTATTTGTTCAAAATATTGTTTTGCAAAATTATCAACATTTTCTTGAGTTCCTGAAAGAATCCCATATTCAATTCCACAATTTGGGCATTCATATCCTTTTCCGCCATGACCATCATGATACCTAATTATAGGAGTATTATCAAAAGGGCAAAATAAATCTGTTTTATTTTCTGAGGGATGAGAAAAACTTAATTCTTTTTCTATTTTTTCGCCAGTTTTCCAGTGTTTGTATTTTATTGTTTCTTTTTTCATGTGAACTTAGGTTAGCTTTATTATATCAATTGTAAAATTCCAATAAGAAGAAGATAGATTCCAATAAAATATCTTAAAAATTTTGGAAATGCTAAGACTAAAAGACCAAAAATTACCGAGACTATTGCTGAACTTAGACTAAAAATTGTGGGCATAAAGAAATTAGTAGGTGATTATTTAAATATCTTGTTATTTGTGAAGGGTTGTTGTTGGTTTTTCTTTTAACCAATAAGAGGTAGCGTATATTAGTAACAATGAAACAATTGTTATGAAAAAGGCTCCTCCAATTGATCCTGATCCATGACTTCCGGTTAACCAAATCCAAAACTTTTTTGATCCTTCAAAAGAGACTTCTCTCCAAGTAAATGCTATTGTAAATCCGAAAGTAAATGTTATAAACATCCGAAGTTGTTTTCTAAATTCTGCTCTGTATTGGCTTCCAAGAGTAGTATAATTAGAAAATTTTCGTTTAATTTTTCGCCTCATTTTTTGAAAAAAGTGTTTCTTTATTTATATATTTTTGCGTAAATTTTTGGAGATAATTTTAGTTTTGGGGGAGGTGTGCACTTAGGTTAACTATGTTTAAATTTGTCTGTCGAAGTGTCTGAGAATGTGTTGGAAATGGTGTTTAAACAGGTGTTTAGGAGATTTTATCGTCGATAAAATAAAAAACAAAAACACGTATTTTAAACAGGTGTTTAGTTGTTTAAAGGTGTTTGGGGGTGTTTAAACAGGCTGTTGGAGGGTGTTTGGGGGTGTTTTTGGGTGTTTTTTTTTATATATTTTTTAAGGGTAGTTTTTAGCTTTTCACCGACGAAAAACAAAACATTTTTAAAGCATATTTTCTTGAATAAATCATGGGGTGGTTGTTTGGAAGAAAAAAAGAAATTGAACAGATAAAAGAAGACACAAAAAAAGGTTTTGAATCTGTTAAAAAAGACATGGGTTCTATAAGTGATTGGATTAAACATCTTAATTCTGAAAGGGAAGAACAGAGTGGCGAAATACAGGAACTCAAAGAGGTTTTATCGTCAATACAAACAGAGTTAGAAGGATTGAAGAGTGTGTTCTCAATGATGAATGAATTTAATCCTAAACAGTCGTTTAAAACACCCCAACAGGTGTCCAACAAACAAACAGGTGTTTATGCTGTTTCAACAGGTGTTCAAACAGGTGTTCAAACACCAAATTTAGACAATTTTTCAGTAACAGAAAGAGCGATACTTTGGATATTATTAAATAGTGATATGAAGTTAAGTTATGATGATATCTCTGCTATGTTAGGGAAAGAGAGATCTACGATAAGAGGGCAAATAAACTCAATAAAATCAAAAAGTGAGAGCTTAATAAGTGAGATTATTGAGAAAAATGGTAAAAAAAGGGTGTTTATACCTGAAAATATGAAGGAAAAACTACTAAAAAAGTCAAAAGTGAGAGTTAAGAAGACAAAAAAAAGCAAAAAAAAGCAAAAAATCAGCGAATATTGATAAAAAAATAAGAGAAAAGTGAGAGTTATATGTTTAAAACAAAAATAAATTAAAAGAGAGGATTAAATTTTGCTAAATATAGGGAAAAAATAGTGAAATATTATCCAAAAAAGGAGAGATAGATAAAAAACTTAAAAAAATAAAAACAATTCTTCGAGGAGAAGGTAGTTGAAAGAAATAAAGAGAGAGTTATAAATAGTTATTCGTTTCAGAGAATAACATATTAAATTCCTCTTAGTTGTAAAATAGTGGAAAGATTAGCAACTTTCAATAAATTTGGAGAGATAAACAATTGGATATTTTTATTGTTTATCTTAGTTTTCTCGACGGGAATTCCTTTTTTTATGAGTCTTCCAACATAATCTCTTATGGAACTTTCAGTAAGCTTTAATTTGTTTGATATAGAGGCGTAGGTGGAATATCCCTCTTGTTCTGTTAATTGGTATAGAGTGGAGAATACTAAAAACTCTTGTTCGGTGAGTTTTTTAAATTTTAACCTTATCTCTTTCTTCAAATTATCGAGAGAGTCAAGTATTTCCACAGCATCGTCTATAGAGTTATCATAATTGTTCTCGGAACTATTTGCTCCTTTTTTTGGAATAATATGGTTATTCTGGGCCTGTTTGTCTGTCTGTCTGTTTGTCTGTCTGTCTGTTGGAGCCCCTCTATTTCCAGTGGAAATAGGTAAAATTTGGTCATTTAAAGGCTTAAAATCAGCATTATTTGTCGAAGTATCTGTCGAACTTGTTGGAATTATGTGTCTATGTGTCGAATCTTGTGTCGAAGTGTCTAAATCTTGATTATACGAACTTTTAGTATCTTTTGAGGGCTCATCAACATATTTTTTAAATAACTCACAAATTTCAATCAAGGTATTTCTTGTTTCTGAAAGTTCATTTTTTAATAAATCAACTTCTTCTTTGATAGAATCCATATCTTGCTTAACGTTGTTAAATGCCTCTTTTATTGGCTCCATTTTCTACCAAAAGAATAATAGTATAAAAAGATTAAGGGAATATAATATACTAAATCTGTTTGGATTTATATGCTCTATAAACTTCATCTGAAAGTTTCCACCTACTTCTTCTGATATAGTCTATCCCTTTTGGATTCTTTTTTATTTCTGTTACTAATTTTTTAGTTTTTAAATTCAATAGTAATTTTTTTGTGAATTCTTCGTCTCTTATAATTTCAGATGCTATTTGAGAGGTAAAGGCAGATTTAGGATTTATAGAAAATAAATAACCAAGAATTTGTTCAGATATTTTTTCTTTATTCTTTTCTGAAATTTTCATAAAAATGGAAGGAGAATATTTCTTTTAAAGATGTTGTTTGAATTCGTCTACCAATTTTATATCATTCTTTTCTTTTTTAGAAAGATAAAAAGAATTTATACTCCATTCGAAATTTGGCGAGAATAAAGGAAGTTTATTGAATTTAAAGGCTTTAGAAATTATTAAATTAGGATTGTAATTGGTTAGAAAATATCTTTTAGAAAGATAATCAAATTCTTTTTTATTGGAGGATAAATCCTTAAAAATTTCAAAAGTATTTTTGTGTAAGCTGTAAACTTCGTCAGAAAAGTTGAAATTTAAAATTAACTTATTGGAATCTCGTTCGAAGTCTTTAGTTTCAAGAGTCAAATCTTTAAAATTAATTTTAGACAGTGTATGAATCAAGTCAGATTCTTTAGAGGCGTTTACTTCTCCGAAAACTAATGGAATTAATAAATTTGAGGAAAGTTTTAAATCATATTCCTTAGACAAATTACTTAATTTATTTTTTAGGTAAGAATGGGGTTTAAAATATGTTAAATACTTCATTTAAGAATAATTATTGTGAAGAGTTTTCTTCTGTAGGTCTTAATGAAGGCATAGGCATATGAGTTGGAAGATTAAGTTGATCTTCTAATTCAAGTGTTTTAAGTGTAGCTTTTCTTAAAATTAAATTAATTATTGCGAGTCTGAATTCGTCTGGAATTTTTTTATCTTTCCATTCTTTTAAAACATTCTTAGCTAATTTAGAATCAACAGAAACAACCAAATTTCCACCTACTTCTACTGAAGCCAAATCAGGATTGTAGTCTATTTTATAGCTAAACGTAATTGCAAGAAGCTCTTCCCTAGTCTTTAATAAATCGGATTTAGCTTCTTTTATCTCATCAACATTAACATTACTATTAATTTTTAATTCACCTTCTGGCTTATTAAGTTTTCTTTCTGCGTTTATTTTGTTAAGATTAAAACCCATTAATTTCATTTTATTTTGTCTTTTTGAAAGTTTTTAAAGATTTAGGTACTTAAAGTAAATCTTCTTCAGATACTATTATAAAATCTCCTATTGCGATTATTGCAGAATAAGGAATTAAGACCTCGTTCATATTTGATTTTTCTAAATTTAGATTCTTAGTGTACAAAGTAGGGTCTTTAACTACAATGTTAATTAATTCGCCTGACTTAGTCTCAAAAGTTATATCCTTTATAAAACCCAATCTTTTACCCTCTTTTGTTACAATCATCTTTCCGATAAAAGCACTAAAAGGACTTTTTTCTGTTTGCATAGTTGGAGTAGATGAAAATACTTTATAAACTTTTTTATGAAATTATATAGTGTTTTGAGGACAATGGTTTGGTTTAGAGAAGGATAATTTTGTTTGAGTAAAATTTTTGAATAAATTGAAAGTAATTATTGTTATTCATTATTATTTCGTTCTTAAATTCACTACTTTTGATTGACTCAAATTCTTAATTTTAATAAACCTGGTTAAACAAATTATTAAAATAAATTCTTTTATCCATTCAAAAATAAGACTAAGACTAAGATTATTAATAATAAAATTAAGATTAGTAGTAGTAGTAAGATTAAGATTAATAATAATAATAAAATTCATAGTTAGTAATAAATTAGATAAGAAATATTTAATTTAATTCAATTAATTAAAAGAGAATTAATTTTAGCAAGAAATTATCTTTATAAGAAATTAAGCCTCCCACCCCTTCATTTCTTTTAGAAAGGTATTTAAATAAAAATTTTTCTTTTTATTTTATTATTATATTATAAAATATTATATTATATATTATATATATTAGTTCGTATAATTATATTATTATATCTTTAAAATATTTTTTATTTAGAATATTTTATTTTTTTGAATTAGTTTTATTTTATTACTATTTCTTTTAGTATTTTTTCGATTGTTTTTTCTATTTCTTTTTTTTGGAATTTTTTGTCAATGATTTTTTCTTTTATTATTATTATTATTTATTTTTAGAAAGATATAATATAAAAGTGGTTTCCATAAGAAATAAAGGTGTTCTTCTTTTTTAGTAGTCATAATCATTTATATATCTATTCAATTTTTTTCGTTGAACAAATTCCTAAATTAAACTTTTCCAGAGGAAATTTAGGTGGGAGAGATCATGGATTTAGATATAGAAGAAATTTTTGATTCGTTTGATAGGAATGGTATTTTTAAGAATAAGAACTTGTTACAGAGTAATTACAAGCCGGAGGAGATTTTACATAGGAAAGATCAAATAAAGCAGGTTGCATCTATTTTGGCTCCTATTTTGAGATGTGAGAGACCAAGTAATTTATTTTTGTTTGGAAAAACTGGGACTGGTAAAACTTTGTCTATTCAGTATGTTAGAGAATCGCTTTTGAAGAGAATAAAGAAAGATGTGGATTTTAAATTAAGAATTGAGTATTTGAATTGTAAGTTAAAGAAAATTTCTGATACAGAGTATAGGATTTTGGCAGAGTTAATTAAAAAGATGGGAGGGGATGTTCCTGATACAGGATTGCCTACTCAGGCTGTTTATTCAAGATTTATTGATTTGATAGATTCAGAGAAGCAGTTGATTGTTTTGATTTTAGATGAGATTGATCAAACTGTCAAGAAAATTTCAAATGATTTTTTATATAATTTAACTCGTTTGAATGCAGAGTTATCTAAATCTCAAATTTGTGTTGTGGGAATTTCAAATGATTTAACCTTTTTAGATCAAGTTGATCCAAGAGTTAGAAGTTCTTTATCTGAGGAAGAGGTCGTTTTTCCTCCTTATAATGCGATTCAATTACAGGAGATTTTGAAGAATAGGTCTTTAGAGGCGTTTAAAGAAAATGTTGTTGATGGGGGAGTTATTGAAAAATGTGCAGCTTATGCTGCGAGGGAGCATGGGGATGCTAGAAGAGCATTAGATTTGTTGAGAGTTGCAGGAGAGTTAGCAGAAAGAGACTCTTCTGAAAGGATACAATTAAAACATATAGATGATGCTAATTCAAAGATAGAGAAAGATAAAATTTTGGATGTTATTAGTTCTGAACCTAAGCAGTTTCAATTGGTTTTATATTCAATTATTAAATTGACTGAACAGAATAAAGATGAGCCTTTTTTTACGGGTGATGTTTATAATTACTATCAAGATTTGTGTTTAAGAAATAAATCAGAAGTTTTGACTCAGAGAAGGGTTTCGGATATCATTCAGGAGTTTGATATGTTAGGAATTATTAATGTTAGAGTCATATCTAAAGGTCGTGGTGGAAGAATGAGAGAAATAAGATTGGCTATTGATAAAAAAATTTTAGAGAAAGCAAAGGAAATTATTGCTAATTCGTTAGGTTATTCAAATTTATAGTTATGCAAGAGGAAATTTTACAATTTTGTTTAGAAAAAGGAATATTGGTTGATAAAGATGTTTTAAATTTGTTTAGTGAAACTTCTGATATAGATTCTGTTAAATTAATCCTTGAAAAAATAAAGACTTCTACTAATGAAAGGTTTCTCACGAAAAATTTATTTGAAAAAAATAAAGATAAACTTAGTAGGGCTTTTTTGGATTTGCCGGAGCAAAATAGAAAAGTTTTGGAAAAAATTAAGATTAAATTAGGATTGAGTATTGAAATTTCTAAAGAATATGAACCTGTTTATGAAGAAGAAAGTAAGCCTTTTGAAGGAGAAGTTAATGTTTTGTCAAATACCGTGCCTATTTTAAACCAAAAATTAGAGGTTAAAAATTTTGTAAATTATTTTAGAGGGAGGTTTGAATTTATGAAGAATATCTTGATGGAACATTCTGAATTAGATAAATTGGTTTCGATCGATAAAATTTCAGGTGATAGACAGAGTTTTTCATTGATTGGGATTGTTTCAGATAAAAGAATTACAAAAAATAAAAACATTATTTTTGAGATAGAAGATTCTACTGGAAAGATAAAGGTTTTGATAAATAATTCTAAGCCGGAGTTGTTTGCTAAAGCTCAGGAAGTTTGTTTGGATTCGGTTTTAGGTTTTAAGGGAACTGGAAATAAGGAGATTTTTTTTGCAAATGAGATTGTTTTTCCGGAGTCAATGCTTCCTGAAAGAAAAATGTCTCCTTACGAAGAACATGCTTTATTTATTGGAGATTTACATTTTGGAAGTCATAGATTTTTGAAGAAGGGTTTTGATAAATTTATTGATTATTTGAATGGAAAATTTCCAAATACTCCTGAGGTTGATAAAATAAAATATCTTTTTTTAGTTGGTGATATTGTTACAGGTGTGGGAAATTATCCTAATCAAGAGTTTGATTTAGTTATTAATGATTTGGAAGAGCAGTTTTCTAATTTGGCTAAATTGTTAGGTAAAATTAGGAAAGATATCAAGATAATTATTTCTCCAGGTAATCATGATGGTGTTCGTATAATGGAACCTCAACCTATTTTTGATGAGCGTTATGCATGGCCTCTTTATGAACTGGAGAATGTTATTGTTACTGAAAATCCTTCTGTTGTTAATATAGGTGCTAGAGATGGTTTTTCTGGAGTTGATGTTTTGACTTATCATGGTTTTTCTTATCCTTATTATGCTAACAATATTCCTTCTTTGATTACAAAAAATGCGATGAATTGTCCTGAGGAAATTATGAAGTATCTTTTGAAGAATAGACATTTAGCTCCTTCTCATGGTTCGACTCAGTATTATCCTTATGATGATGATAAATTAATTATAAAAAACGTTCCAGATTTTTTTGTTTCTGCTCATACCCATAAGTGTGGTATTAGTTATTATAATAATGTTTTAATTGTTTCAACTGCGTGTTGGGAAGCGATGACCCCATATCAAGAGAAGTTTGGGAATAAACCTGATCATTGTAAAGTTCCAATGATTAATTTGAGAACACGTGCTGTTAAAATTTTAGATTTTGAAGATGTTGAAGAATCTGAGGATAAAGGGAGTAGTAAGGATGATTAATGAAAAGGGAGAATTAGTTATGGAATTGATGTATGAGAAAAAAAGTGAATTAAAGAGAGGTAGTATTTATGATGTTAAACTTGGAAAGGGCGAAATAAAAAAGGGACTTTATATTAAACGAAAAAGAAATGGCCCACATGAAATTTTTGTTGAATCTTCATTGAGAGATAAGATTAATGTTCCTAGAATTTATTCTTTTAAGGATTATTCTTTTGAGGGAAATTTTTTACATATCCCCTCTCCTTCTTCTCCAAGAATTTTTTGGAAAGGTAGTCCAGGTGTTGAATATTTATTAAGTAAATTAAATGAAAATTTAAAATGACTAACACGCCAAAAACTGAACAATATTTGAAAAATTTAAGGGAGAAGGTTGATGTAATTTATAATATAGCTGAAACTGCAAAGGCTAAGGGTTTGGATCCTGTTGATCATGTTGAAATTCCTCTTGCTATGTCTATGGCAGAAAAAGTTGTTGGTTTGATTTCTACAATTTACCCTCAAATGAAAGGTTCGGGTATTGCTGATAGAATCACAGAGTTAGAAAAAGAGTTTGGTAAGCTTGATCCAACTGTTGTGTTTAAGATTGCGGAGGATGTTGCTAAACAGAAATTCTGTAAGTTTGAAAATACTTTGCAGGCTATGGATGCTGGAATTCGTGTTGGTTTTGCTTATACTACTTTGGCAGTTGTATCTTCTCCTATTGAGGGTTTTACTGGTTTGAAAATTCGTAAGACTCAAGATGGAAAGGAGTACATTGAAGCTAGTTTTTCTGGGCCTATTCGTTCGGCGGGTACTACTGCTAGTTGTGTTGTTTTAATGTTGATTGATCATCTTAGAGAGATGTTTGGTTTTGCAAAGTATGATCCTACCGAAGATGAAGTTAAGAGAGTTTGGACAGAGTTAGAACATTTTCATGATAGAATTACAAATTTACAGTATATGCCTTTAGAGGAAGAGGCTTTGTTTTTGGCGAGACACATGCCGATTCAGGTTGCAGGTGATGCTTCTGAAAAATTAGAGGTTCCTAATTATAAAAATCTTGAAAGAGTTGATACTGATTTTTTGAGAAGTGGTTTTTGTTTGATAATGGCAGAGGGTCTAGCTCAGAAAGCTGCAAAGGGTTTTAGATTATATAATAAGGCAAAAGGAAATGGAGTTAAGATGTCTGGTTTTGATTGGATTGAAGAATATTTAGAGTTACATGAAAAGTTAACTTCTGGAAAATCAAAGAAAAAAGCAGGAGGAGGTGTTCCGACTTATATAAAAGATTTAGTTGCGGGTAGACCTGTTTATGGTCATCCTGGAAGAAGTGGGGGTTTTAGATTTAGGTATGGGCGAGGAAGAACCTCGGGATTTAGTGCAGTTTCATTGCATCCTGCTACAATGGCTGTTACGGATGATTTTATTGCGACAGGAACTCAGTTAAAAATTGAAAAACCTACTAAAGGGTGTGCAGTGACTTCTTGTGATTCTATTGAAGGACCAATAGTTAGATTATTGAATGGTAGTGTAAAACAGTTGAAGGATGTCGAGGAAACTCGGAAGTTGTATAAAGATATAGATGAGATAATTTATTTGGGAGATATTCTTTTTCCTTTTAGTGATGTTGCTAATCGAAATGCCCTGATGGTTAAACCTGGATATGTTGAAGAGTGGTGGTATTTGGAATTGAAAGAAAAAGGTTTTGAGGGAGATTTAGATTATTTTAATGTTAGTCTTGAAGAGGCGATGGAATTGAGTAAAAAATATGGTGTTTCACTTAATCCTAATTATATTTTTTATTGGAATCAAATTTCTGTTGAAGAGTTGAAGTGTTTTGTTGATTGGTTAAAACATTCTTGGGTTGATGGAAAGATAATTTTTCCTTATGGTAAGGAGGATCAAGATAAATTTGAGAAGGCGAAGAGGGTTTTAGAATTGTTAGGTGTTGAACACCAAGTTACGATTGAAAATGTTGTTATTGAGAAAGAATTGAGTAAAGCATTTTTAGTTAATCTTGGAATTTCTTCAGAGTGGGTCAATCATTCTAAAACTTTTTTGAAAGAACTTTTGGAGGATAAAATTTTTGATGGTGAAGGTGTTTTGAAAATAATTGATAATCTTTCAGAGTTTGAAATTAGAGATAAGTCAGGAGAGTTTTTGGGTGCTAGAATGGGTAGGCCAGAAAAGGCTAAGCTTAGGAAGTTGATTGGAAGTCCGAATGTATTGTTTCCAGTTGGTAATGAGGGAGGAAGATTAAGGAGTGTTCAAGCTGCGTGTGAAGAAGGAAAGATTCGGGCACAATTTCCAATTCTTTATTGTGAAAAATGTAATAAAGATTCAATTTATCCTTCATGTGATGAATGTGGTTCTAAGAATAAACAAAAATATTTTCATTATGAAGTTAAAGAACAAAATTTTGAAAAGATGTATGGTGAGAAAGAAGGAACTCCTTATTCTACGATAAATTTAGATATTAATCGTTATTTTGATTCGGCAGTTAAGAAGTTGGGTTTGACTAAAAATGAAATTCCTCCTTTGATTAAAGGTATTCGTGGAACTTCTTCTGCTAAACATATTATGGAACATCTTGGAAAAGGTCTTCTTAGGGCAAAGTATGGTTTGCAAGTTAATAAAGATGGGACGATAAGAATGGATGCTACTGAGTTGCCTTTAGTTTCTTTTAAGCCCAAGGAAATTTCAGTTAGTGTTGGGAAGTTGAAAGAGTTGGGTTATGATAAAGATATTTATGGTAAAGATTTAGTTGATGAAAATCAAATTGTTGAGCTTATGCCTCATGATGTTTTGATTCCTTCTTGTAAAGATTCTCCAGATGAAAAAGGAGAAGATGTTTTTGTTAAGATTGCTAATTTTGTTGATGAAGAGTTGGAGAAATTTTATGGTTTGAAGCCGTTTTATAATATTAAATCTAAAGAAGACATTGTTGGGACGTTGGGAGTTTGTATGGCTCCTCATAATTGTGCAGGAGTTATTTGTAGATTTATTGGTTTTTCAAATACTCAAGGGCTTTTAGCTTCTCCTTATATGCATGCTGCTATTCGTCGTGATTGTGATGGGGATGAGGCTGCAATTATGTTGCTGGGAGATGTTTTGTTGAATTTTTCTAAAGAATTTTTACCTTCCCATCGAGGGGGAACACAGGATGCTCCTTTAGTTTTGAATGCGAAGATTGATGCTGGAGAGGTTGATGATCAGATTTTGGATTTGGAATTGACGGAGGGTTATCCTTTAAATTTATATAAAAAGGCTGAACAGAAAGCTCATTCTTCGGAGGTTGAGGGTGTTAAATTAGTTAGTGATGTTTTGAAAGAAGAGGGTGATCCTTTTATTAAAATGGGTTTTACTCACGATACTACAGATATTAATGATGGTGTTGGGTGTTCGGCTTACAAATTATTGGCTACAATGCAAGATAAGATGAAACATCAGATGGAGTTGGTTGAAAAGCTTAGGAGTGCGGATACTTCTGATACTGCTCGTTTAGTTATTGAAAGACATTTTATCAGGGACCTTAGGGGTAACTTGAGAAAGTTTTCACAACAAGAGTTTAGATGTGTTAAATGTAATGAGATTGTTCGAAGACCCCCTCTTTCTGGAGTGTGTCCGGTTTGTAAGGGCAAATTAATTTTTACAATTCATGAAGGAGGAATTAAGAAATATTTAGAACCAGCATTGGATTTAGCTAATAAATATCATCTGTCTCCTTATTTGAAACAGAATTTGGATTTGGTTAAAAGATATATTGATTCTATTTTCGGGAAGGAGTTGGAGAAGCAGACTGGACTTGGAGAGTTTATTTAGAAAGCTTTTTTAATTAAAAATTTGTAGGCTGTTCATGTTTAAGAATATTAATTATAAAAAATTGAAGTATTTTTTATTGGTGATTATTTTGCTTTCTGCAATTTTCTTGTTGATTTTCTTTTCTGAGAAGAATAGTGTTGAGAGAAAGTGTAAGAGTATTTGTAAATATGACGAACAAGATTATTTGAAACATCAGGTTTCTAAAACTTATGATTTCGTAAAATGTTTTTGTGATTCAGAGGGGAAGGAAGTTTATTCTTATTTTGATTTAAGGGATTACCATAAGTTGACTGAATCTCAAGTTTTGAAAAGGATTATGGGTTAGATTCCAATATAAAACAAAATAGTTGGAATCATTAAACAACCCATCATTAGAGTTTTTCTTGTTTTTAGAGATATACAATATATGCCTGTGAGAGTGGAGATTATGAAAATAATTAATCCCCATATACCTGAAATCAATATTATCATTATTGTTAAAAAGGTTAGTATTCCAAATGATATTTTTGTGTAACTGAAGTTGTTTATTTTTTTGGAAATTATGGTTGTTATTTTTTTTGTTGTGAAAAAAGAAATTATTCCCGTTAGAAGCGTTGTTATGAGAATTAGAATGAGTATTTCTGTCGAGAGGCTTCCAATTATTTTTTGCATTGCCGATGCAGTTCCCGTTCTTGTTTTTGATATCAGATAAAGTGTGATAAATGAAAAGCCCATTACTAAAGTGTTTGTTGCTCCGAGGAGAAATATAAATGCTCGTTTATCTTTTTTTGAATTTTTTATTATGGAATTTCCAATTATCGCTGCCTGGCCTGAGCCCAATCCTGGAAGAAAACTACACACTGGAGCTGCAACTAAAGATCCTAGAAGAGGTCTAATAAATTTTCTTTTTTTAAAATTTATTCTCTCTATTTTTTGTTTTGGTATTTTTGTTTTATTTTTTATACTTGTTATTAACATGGATGAACCAAATAATCCTGTTAGAAGGGGTAAAAGTGGTTGATTTATTGTTTCAAGATTTAGAGTTATATAACCTAATATTCCTGTTAAGACGAAAATTATTGTTGCAAGAATTTTTCTTTTTTCTATAATGAGGAGTAGGGCAGAAATTGTGATTAATATATATGGAAGAATGTTTCGGGTTAAATTGTAAATTTTTGGAAAAATAATTGTTGCAGGGTAAGCAATTAAAAGCAAAATTAAAATTGCACAAAAACTTGCATATATTGAAAGTAAAACCGCTTCATATCCTTCGCCTTTTTTTAGGAGTTGGTGTCCTGGAAGAATCGAGAGTTCAGTATCTGTGTCAGGGCATCCTAAGAATATACTTGGAATGAAATCTATGAAAGTATGAGTTATTGCTACAGAAGTTATGAAAACTATTAGATGAATTGGATTTACATTTAGAAAAATTGTTGAAGAAAGGGAGATTAGAAAAATTGCGATTAAATTTATGTGGATTCCAGGTATAAGGCCTGTGAAAGTCCCGAAAGTCACACCAAGCAGTATAGACGCTAAAATGCCCAATAACATGGTCTTTAGCCCTTTTTGCTGATTGAAAACTGCCTGTTTTCTTGGTGTCCAAACCCGATTAAAATTTTAATGGTTTTTGTGCACCTTTTATTTAATTTCATCGTCTTTATCTTATTTAAACTTTTGTCTTTAAGTTGGATTCCTTGATTATTTTTGGTTTGTTTTTGTATATTTTGGGGGTTTTGGTTGAGTTAAAGGCATAATGTCTGAACTATTGACTCTACTTAAAAGAGTTACATGTGTTGGATATAATTCAATATTTATTTCAAGAACCTTTATCAAAAAATCTAAAACAGAATCTTTTTCTTCTTTGTTTAGTTTATCCATTGCCTTTGAAAATTTTATATTTCTTTTCCATTTTGTTTCATAATCTTTTTTTGCCTTTTCACTTGCTTCTTCAGAAATTCCGGTTGTAGAAAATAAACCTCTGCCGTATCCATGAAATTTGAAGATTGTTTCTTCAAGCCATACTTTGTCTATGTCGCAGTGATTTAAAATTAAGAGAAATTCTTTTCTAAACTCATTTAGGATTCTTTTTATTTTCTTGTCTTCTTCTTTTGTTAAAATCTTAAAGGTTTTTTCTAATTCATTAAACCTATTTTCTTTTTTTAGTTCGAGTAATTTGTTTAGAATATTTTCTTGAATCTGTTTGAAAGAGATTCTTTCATTTTGATATTTGTAGATAATTTCTTCAATAGTATCTTTCAATGATTCTTCATCTACCTGAATCATTTTTCTTTTTTTCTTTGGAATGTTTCTTCTAATAATTCTCATCCCTTTTTTCACTAAATCAAGATAGTATTCTTTTTGTTTTTCAAGGATTTCTTCTTCTGTTGTAGATGAGTTTCCTTTTACCTTAATTCCTAATGAAACTCCAAAATTTAGTCCAAATGCTTCTTTTGCTTTTATTCCCTGTGAAAATTTATATGTTTCATTTTTTTGAATGTCTATACAGCGTTTTTCGGTAATCGCTCTAAAAGTTAAAGGATTTAAACCATAAATTGTTGTCTTGCTTTTATTGGTGTTCTCGTTGATTATTTCATTAGGTTTATATGAATCAAGATTTATTTTATCAGATTGTTTTCGTCCGATGAGAAATAATTGATGGATTTTATCTTTGTTTAAAGTATATCTTATTTCATTCTTCTTTTTTCCTTTTTTTGTAAGAAGATTAAATAAAATTAATTGGTCTATTCCTGCTTTTAAGGAAGAATTTCCACCCTCAGATAAACCTGTTTTAATTCGTAGTTCTTTCCAAGTCCATTCCTTTATTGGATTTTTTGAATTTTCCATTATAGATAAAACTACTTTTGCAGAGTTTCCAAGTTCCTGATATTTTTCCAATATTTTTTCTCTATTTTTCTTTTCCATACTTTCTTTCCATTGGCAAGTTTTGTTTAAATAACATTCGGTATTCTTACCTATATGAAAATTACGATTTCAATTGATGAGGAAACTTACAAAAAAGCCAAGAATTATGCCGAATTGTCCGAACGAACTTTTAGTGGATTAATCAGACTTGCATTAAATAAATTATTGGAAAGGGAAGAAAAAAATGTGCAATAATCGGGTTGTTCAAATAAGGCTTACAGAGAATCAATACAAAAGAGTTATTTTAAGGAAGGAAAATGCGGGATACACGACTATTTCTCAATTTATTCGAGACCTTTTGTTAAAGGACGACTTGGCAGTGTTAAAGATGTTGCAGGACATACATAAGAAAATTTTAGGAGAAGATAGGAATGGGAAAAACAAAACTTGTTTACATTGATAATGGAACTACAAAACTGCTTTTTGGGAAGATTGAATCAGAGGACAACTTTTTCATTAAATTTATCACAGAAGATGGAAAAGTTTTTCGGATTAATAAAAATTATATCGTTTCAATTAAGGAGTTTGGATGTTAAAATGGTTCGTAAATATTTTAGTAAAAGCCCATATACTTTACATCAAAATCAAATGTTGATTCTATTCTATATTGCGTCTTTAGATTCATGGGAAATTGTAACCCAGACCAATATTGCAGAAGCACTAAATAAGCCAATTACAAGTCTTAATTATCATTTTACGAAATTAAAGAAAGAAGGATTGTTAAGCAAGGAAAATGCTTTGACTGATAAAGGAAAGAAGGTTTTACGATATTTGAAACACTGGGATAAAACATTAGAGAAAAAGTTGAGAGCACATAAAATTCAAGTTACCCTTTTTCTTGCAAGGTGTCCTAATTTAAGGAAAATTGGAAATGTGGCATTTACGCCCTTTACAAATAATCGCTATTCAGGATTGAAGTGTGAATTGAAGGGTTGTGTTGTTATGTTTTATGGAATTAATCCAAAAAAAGCGGTTGCAGTTATTCCAGATATTTATGGCAATACTGATGAGGAAATTGCTTCTGCTATCGCCGATTTCATTTCTCAATTAATTCGTGTTTTGGAATCCGAATTTGAAGGATTAAAGATTCAAGATTTCCGAGCCGCAAAATATAGTTCAATGCATGTCGCAATTCTCGATTCTCTTATTGCAGAATCATTTCTAATTGATAATTCTCATTGTTATTCTAATGGTCGCATTGCTGTTGATTGTTCTCACGGGAGACCTGAACTTGAAGCAGAATCAGGAGATACGGCTCTTGAAGACATTGAGGTTCTTGTGAAGTATGAATCTTTAATGCAAGAAAATCAAATGTTGAAATCGAAAATTGAACAAATTGAACAAAATCTCGAAAATTTGAAGAAAAATAAAGTAAGGGAAGGCACATTAAAATGAGAAAAAACTTAACAAACTTAACAAAAATTAGGGATTTTCAAGATATTCCCGAACAGATTCAGAAGAATATCAAGGAGTGCATATAAAATGAGGTTCAAAAGTTTTTATGATGAAAATAAAATTATTGAGGTTGATAGTTTAACTCTTGAAGTGGCTAAAAGCATGATGAAAGACTGGAAGATGTTTCCATCAAATATTTCGCAAAAAGAAAAACTTCTTTTTATGGCAGAGATTTTAAAGCAAGTAGAAGAAAGGTGGGATAAAGAATGACAAGTGAAAAGCAGATTGAAGCAAATAGAGAGAATGCTAAATTAAGCACTGGAGCAAATGATACAACAAAGATACGATTTAATGCCTTGAAGCATGGTCTTACGGCAAAGAATCTCAAAAGAGAGGAAGATTCGAATGAAATTAATATTTTGATAGATTATTTAATGGAAGAATTAAAACCTTCTAATGTGTTTGAAGAAATCGCTTTAAACCGCATTGCAGTCTCTTTATGGAAGTTAAATAAGATTACTGGGATACAATCTTTAGAATTTTATAATTCAATTGTGAGGGCAGAAGATTCTTCTGCATTTGACCATTCCTTTATCTCGAAGAAAGAAAAAGAAATTTGCCCTGAAGTGTCTCGTAATGGGGAAGCATTACAGAGATATGAAATAAATGCAGAGAATAGTCTACATAAGGCAATGAATCTTATCTTAAAAATAAGGAAAGAAAAATTGGGTTCGTTTTTGTAATTTTACCAAGAAACATAAACTCCAAAATTTGAAGACCACATACTTTTCTTAATTCCAATTTTTCCTTCAAGGTCTGTTGGAACATCAAAAATTAGTTTCGCTCTTTTAGGGAGATTAGGTTGAAGTTTGTCTAACCCGCTGAACAAATTGTCGTATCTATAATAAATCTTTGCGTCTGAATCTTCTTCAAATTCCCTTCCTTCCGAATCTGTGATATAAACATTGTCTTGGAAGTATTCAGGTTCTTTTCCGATATTTTCAATAGTTAAATCTACAATAAGGAAAACTCCATCTGCTTTTTCAGTTCCGAAGACACTATCTCCAACTTGTGCTTTTGTTTCAACTCCATGAATTGTGTAGGCAAAATCTCCATACTCAAATTCTTGATTCAACGAGTAAGTTTGGATTCCATTTTCTTTAGGAATACCATTTGTAGAGGTGTCCTCTGTTTGACTTTGATTACTTGTTCCGAAAATGGCTGATAACACGATTATTCCTATAAAAACATAAAGAACTATTGCATACCAACGACCATACCAAGGTTTTTTATTTTTTGTTGAGTCTTTCATTTGTCTTTTTTGATTAATCCCCTTAATCCTGCAATTAACAATAGGATGAAAGGCAAAATGTAAAACGCACTTATGCAAATTAATCCGCCGATACCTGCGATTAACATGAATGCTCCGCCTAATTTTGATTTATGTTTAACAACAACAGAACCAATGATTGCCAAAATAGAAAATAAGATTGCGACCCAACCAAGACTTGTTATTGTTGAAGCTCCATCAGCACCAAATGCTCCGCCTAATCCACCTACAGCCAATGCAATAAAAGAACCGATGAATCCAAAGATTCCTCCCAATAATCCTAAAACAAATTCTGTAGTTCTTTTACCCATACTTACTTTTATATAATTATTATTTATAAATGTTTGGTCATACTTTGGTCATTTCTCTATATTAAATTGGTTTTTGTTTTTCTCTTATTGGAAATTTAGAATTAGCAGGATTCATTATCCGAAGCACTTATCGAAAGAAAGTTTTTCTTTTGTTAGATAATCCCATTAGACCTTCTGAAATCTCAAGAAAGTTAGAGATAAGATTGACCCACATAACAAGAGAGTTGAGAGAATTGAAGAAGAAAGGATTGATAGAATGTTTGAATCCCTCGGAAAGAGTTGGAAGATTGTATCAACTAACTCATAAAGGAAAACTTTTGAAGACAGAAATGAAAAATAAGAATTTGCTCTGAGTAATTTATCTGTATTTAAAATAAATACTTTGTAATACTTTAATGATAACCTTTAAATACTTTGTATTACAAAGTATTTTATGAATCCAAAACCCACTTCTTTTAGGATTGCTGAAGAAAACTTTGCGAAATTAAAGGCTCTTGCAAAACGGAATGGAGTTAGCCTCAATAAAATGGTCAATACAGTGATTTCTAAATATTCTTATTCAGAAGAGACTCCAATGAAAGAGGTTTCTGAAGAATCTTATACTCTAAAAAAAGAACTTAATTCCCAAAGGCAAAGGATAAATGTTCTTCAAAATCAAATAGATTTTTTGATAAAACAAGGCAAAGATGGAAAACTCAGAAATAAATAAAGCAGTTCATGAAAATAGTCCTTGGCTTGCAGGAAATTCTGATTGGGCTAAAGAGGATGGTTCTTTAAGAGAATTGAAACTTGCAGAATCGGAGGGTTTATTTTCTCCTCCAAAGATGTATTATTTTTTAAAAAAATCTTTTTTTACTAAAATCTTTGAAGACTCTACTTCTTATGGGATTATTGTAATAAAAGGTCCAAGAAGAATCGGTAAGACTTCAACTTTGAAGTTGCTTATAGACGATTCAATACGAGAAGGATTCCCGAAAGAATCTTTTTTATATTTGACTTTAGATGACGATTCTTTCTTTACAGAGATAGATAAGAAACAAAAATTAAAAGAAATTCTAACAAAAATAATTAACGAGTATAAACAAAAAGATAAACCTTTAATTCTCATTCTTGATGAAGTAACATTTTACAAGGGGTGGGCAAGGGTATTAAAAAATCTTTATGATTCAGGGGTTATAAAAGAAGGTGTTGGAATTATTGCGACAGGAAGTTATTCTTTAGATTTAAGTGGAGCTAAACGAGAGTTATCAGGGAGATTTGGACCTCTTGGTGAAGCATGTGGGGAAGAATTAGTTTTCCCTCCAAGAAGATTTGCCGAAATTGCGGAAACTGTTTTAGGTAACTCAAATCAATTTAGAATCTCTTATGCAAAAAATTTTGGAGAATGGAAAAAGAAAATGTTTATTTTAGAATATCTTGCAGGATTTCATACTGAAGAACAAAATGAAAAATATGGATATTCTTCTAAGTTAAATAGTGTTTTAGAAAAATATTATCAAGATTTACACCAGTTGTTTGCGGATACTTATATTTATGCAGGAGGTTATCCTCGGAAAGTTTACCAATCTCTAATCTCAATAAGGAGTGGAAAAACAAACATCCCTGATGAAAGGTATCTTTCAGATATATATCAATTAATTGTTAGCGATGTTACTAAATTTAGATTAAGTGAAGAGGTTATTCGGCAGATGTTGATAAAGATGGAACATCCAAGTTTTCAAATTGGAGGAGATTTGGATTTTTTCTGTAATTTAGATAAGAAAATAAAATTAGAAGAATGTAAAAAATATTTAGAATATCTTTCCTCTTCTGGCTTGTTTGAATTTATTCCAGCAATAACAAATCCGTCTCAAATGGTCTTGGATAAAAATTTGGTTAATCCAACAACCGCTAAATTAAAGTTTTGTCTAACAGACCCTGCAGTTTTTTTAGCAATCTATTTTGGTTCAAGAGGGATGAGAAAAATTTTTGAAAATTCTCAAACTTTATTTGAAAAAGAACCAAAAGTAAGAGAACTTCTTTATGAAGCAATAACAATTGCTCATACTGCTTACATAAATCCTATCCGGAATAATGACCCAAAAACTTTAGCATTTATACTTGATATTGAAAATAAATCTGAAGAAGAATTATCCGATGTTTTGGGATGGTATTCCGATTATCGAAAAAGATTAATTGTTGTTCCTATTGAAGTTAAAACTGGAAAATTAAATTATGTTGAGTTAAATAAAAAAGCGGATAAATTAAAAGAGAAATATTCTATTAATAAATTAGTTGTAGTTGCAGACACTGATAAAATAGAAATTACTGAAAAATTATCTATAATTCCTATAGAGATTTTTCTTCTTTTAATTTAGATAATTTTATTTTTTCAATTTCCAACTCTAATTTTTTTATTTCAAGTAATTTGTCTGCTTCGCTTTGTGTCTGGGATTGGTAGCTTGGATTTATTTGATAAGGATTGTATTGATGATTAAATGCCTGATTAACTGCTTTAATCCTCTGAGAATCGCTTATTCTTGCGTAAATCTGTGTTGTGGTTACTTGGTTGTGTCCAAGTAAGTCAGAGATTGTATAAATGTCAACTCCTTTATCTCTTAAATAAGTTGCATAACTATGTCTCAATGTATGAAAATAATATTTGTGTCTTATAATTTTCTTTGTTGTTGTTTCACCGTTAATCTTTGTTTTAAATTCTAATTCCATTGCAGGAATTAAAAGTTCCGCTCTTGCTAAACATTCCTTGTATTGTTCGCCTAAACTTTTTTTACGAATATGTGAATCAGGGGATTTGTCTGAAGGAAGAAGCCATTTTCCGCCATCAATTATTTCAATCCATTTTTTGAGGGGGCTTATCATTTGAGGAGGAATTGGAACATATCTATCTTTTCCATAACCACTAAAACTTCTTCTGCTATTTTTTCCATCTACAACTTTTAATCTTTGTTTTTCAAGGTCAAGGTCTTCTATTTTGAGATTGCACACTTCAGAAATTCTTAAACCACAAAAGAATGCAAGTGCAGAAGCAATGGCAACTTTGGGTCTGTCGATACAATCAAATAATTTAATCAATTGCTCGACATTCAAAACGCTTGGAAGTTTATTTTTATTACTCATTATAATCCTCTCATAATTGTTCTTATTTCTTCTATCATCAAAAGACCAAGATTACTCTTCTTGACTCTCCTACGATTTGCAGATATTTGCATCGCTTTTTTTACGCTGATTTTTCCTTTGGAAAGTTTTTCTTTAACATCTTCAGGAATACGGGTTGCAAGAAACCATCTATAAGTTGTAGAAGGATTTAGATTATTTTTCAAAAGATATTCATAAAGAACTTTTTCGTTGAATGTTAATTCTCTGTATCCTTTCCAACCATTTCTACCGAGGGGGACGCCTTTCTTTTTATGAGCAACATAAGTTCTTATTTTGCTCAACATGGCAATTAGCTTATCGCCTTCAAGTTCTGGAAGAATTGTTTTTATCCCTTTCTTTATTTCATTGACTTTATCGAAGAGGCTTCTCTTTTGCCCATTTTCTCTTATTCGCCAATTACCTATCCTATCGTAACTCATCTTTTGCATACCTAATCTTATTTACTTTTCTTTATAGTATTTGTAATGCAGTTGTAATGCAATCAGCAAAAAAGAGATTTTTTTGGCGAACCCTCGTAATCTTTGCCTGTCAGAGTTCCTATTAAATTTCCAATTAGAACGGCGATTATTATTTGTATTAACATTCTATAATTTTATAAATTAAGATTTATTTTATTTCTTATGAGCAAAAAATTAAGTAAGGAAGATTTGATTACGAGAAACCTCCAAGAGATTATTGGGGAAGATGAGTTAAAGAATAAAATAAAATCAAAAAAAGAGATTTCTGTTTACTGGGGAACTATGCCTACTGGAAGCATTTCTATTGCTTATTTTTTTCCGATGTTGAAGATTGCGGATTTATTAAAGGCTGGATGTAAAGTAAAAATTTTGTTGGCGGATTTACATGCTCTTTTGGATGGAGTTTCTTTTGATTTGGTTGAGAAGAGATATTCTTATTATAAGGAAGCTATTTTACTTATATTAAAAACCATAGGAGTTGATGTTAAAAGACTTGAATTCGTTAAAGGTTCCGATATTCAGTTGAATAAAAAATATTTTCATGATTTGTTGAAGTTGAGTACTTTTACAAGTATAAGAAATTCTACGAAGGCGGCTTCGGAAGCGGTTAAAACTGCTCAGGGAAATAATGTTATGTTATCTGGAATGATTTATCCTTTGATGCAAGCGTTAGATGAGGAGTATTTGAATGTTGATATTCAGTTGGCAGGTGTTGACCAGAGAAAGATAATGGTTTATGCACGGGAGTATTTACCTAAAATTGGTTATAATCAGAGGATTGAACTTATGACTCCCATGATCCGTGGTTTGGTAGGAAAGCAAATGAGTTCAAGTGTGGAGGGAACTAAGATAGATCTTTTGGAGAGTGAGGACAAAATAAAATCTAAAGTTAAGAAAGCGGAGTGTGTCGAAGGAAATCTTGATAATGGTTTAATGGCTTTGATGAAATATTTGTTTTTTATCTTGAAGGGAGATAAAGATGAAGAGTTTGTTATTGAGAGACCGGAGAAATTTGGAGGAAATGTTTCTTATAAAAATTATGGAGAGTTTGAAAAGGATTTTTTGGAGAAAAAAATTCATCCATTGGATTTGAAAAATTCTCTTTCTAAAGAGGTTGTTAGTTTGTTGAAGCCTTTTAGAGATTCTAAGAAACTTCAGAAGTTGTACGAGGAAGCTTATTAATTTTATATTGTTTGTAACAAGTTTTAATTTTTATTGGTTTATTAGTTAACATTCTTTATCATACATATTAAGTAATGTTTCATATATATTAGGTATTAAATACATACAAAGTAGGAATATTTATAAAGTGTTTTTCACACATTTTAAGTGTCCAAGGTGTGTATATGGTGAGAAAAAACTTACTCTCAGGTTTATTTGATAATTTAATTGGTTTTACTAGTTTTAACCATTCCATTTTTTATTCTAAATTGCTGTCAGCAGAGTACACCTTGGACAAATTTTCTTTTGCTGGCAGCTCTTTTTTTGGTCATATTCCTTTTAGGAAAGAGCTACCAATACACGCCTTGGACAGCGTAGGTAGCTCATCATATTTTTCTTGTAAATTAGTTGCCTGTGCACACCTTGGACAGTTTGTTTCAGGCAACTTTTCTTTTTTCGGAGGTTTTTTTGAATGAGATTTTTTGAAAAGAAAATAAAGAAATTGAAAAAATCGCTTTCCTATTATGAAAGTAAGTATCACTCTCTTTTACATTTTTTTAATAAATCTAAACAGAAATATTCTAAGGAGAAATTTTTTGAAATTAAACATTCTAAGCTTAAGGGAAGAACTCTTGAAGATTGGAAGAAATTTTATTATGCTCAAACTCTAAAGAAGAAAAAACAGATTCAGAAATATGAATTTTTTTCTAAATTTTTGAAAATTTCTTTTGTTCCTCTATTGGTTTTATCTCTTTTGTTCTTACTTGTTTTTGTAATTAACCCTACTTTGTCTTCCTTTTTTACTCAACAAAATCCCGCGGATTATTATTCGGATAGGTTGGAATTAAGTTTTTCAGAATCTCAGATTTATAATTGGACTCCTCAATACGGGGGAGAATTGATTGCTGTTTTGGGTTCGGGTTCAATTGAAGGTAATGGAAGTGTTGTTGTTTATTTGGAAAATTTGGTTTTGTTAAATACCTCTGATTTTGGCGAGGAATTCAGAAATAGAAGTTTACTTACAGGATTCCAGGTAGATACAGAAGAAAAACAAGAGGTTGTAGAAGAACAAGAAGAAGTTGAGGAGGAAGTTAGTGAAGATTCTGAAGAGGTTGTAGAAGAACCAGAAGAAGTTGTTGAAGAAGTTAGTGAAGATTCTGAAGAAGATGTAGATGTGCAAGAAGTTGAAGATTCTGAAGAAGATGTAGATGTGCAAGAAGTTGAAGATTCTGAAGAGGTTGAAGAAGAACCAGAAGAAGTTGAGGAGGAAGTTAGTGAAACAGAGGACGCTGTTCCAACTGAAACAATTTCCGAAGATCTAGATTCAAATGAATCTGAGGCCGATGTTCAAGATTTTAATGAAAGTGAGGTTGTCAATGAAACTATTTCTGTTGAAGATAATGTAACTGAAAAAGAGAATAAAACTGGAACCAATGTTAGTGAAGAAGTTACTGGTGTTGAGCTGGACGAGAAGGAAATTCCGGAAGAGATTATTGAAGAAGAAAGGGCTACTTTTCCTTTTGATAATGTTTGTGGGGAAACTTGTGATTTGTCGGATTTTGCATTGAATAAAAGTTCTTATAATTTGAGAATTGAAATAGAAGGAGATGCTACTTTGAATTTGGATAAGTTGATTTATAATTTAATTGTTTTTAATGAAAGTTCTATTATCTCGGATGTTGAGATTTTAAACGAGAGTACTTATCAGGAGAGGGTTGTAGTTGGTAAGTCTGTTAAATGGGTTAAGAAAGTTAAATTGGAAAAGAAAACTTCTAATGTTTCTATTAAGGTTCCAAAATCCATTGAGAAGATTAATGTTAAGAAAGTTACAGGAGGAAGGACTGAAAATATTTCTGGAGATAGAATTAAAGTTGACAAGGGAGGTTCAAAAGTTTCTTTAAGAAATTCAGGGATAATTAGTGGGAATGTTGTTTCTTCTGGGGAGAGAGGTTCTTGGTTTAAAGATCTATTTGAAAAAATTAAATTCAGATTCTCTGGCTTTGCTGTTTCTTCTTCGGAGGATGAAATAGACGTTGTTATTGAAGATG
>CAZSGW010000006.1:0-51034 GCA_964606775.1 Candidatus Woesearchaeota archaeon | reverse complement strand
TGGCTCAGATGATGTGTATGTTTATGATGGAAGTTCTTGGAGTACAACAGGAGGTGTTGGTGATGGACCTCTTGGATTAGCTGTTTATGATGGTAAATTATATGTTTCTAATTTTGGTTCAGATGATGTGTATGTTTATGATGGAACTTCTTGGTCTAAATCAGGAGATGTTGGTAGTCACCCATACGGGTTGGCAGCATATGATGACAAATTATATGTTGCTAACTATGGCTCAGATGATGTGTATGTTTTTAATGGAACTTCTTGGTCTAAATCAGGAGATGTTGGTACTAACCCATACGGGTTGGCAGCATATGATGACAAATTATATGTTTCTAGTTTTCTCTCAGATGATGTTTATGTTTATGATGGAACATCTTGGTCTAAATCAGGATATGTAGGAAGTGGTCCTTCTGGTCTAGCTGTTTATGATGGTAAATTATATGTTGCTAATCAAGGTTCAGATGATGTGTCTGTTTATGATGGAACTTCTTGGTCTAAATCAGGAGATGTAGATACTGATCCTTTTGGGTTAGCTGTCTATGACGGCAAATTATATGTTGCTAATCGGGGTTCAGATGATGTATATGTTTATAGCACTGGAGAAAGTGTTTGGGCAAGTAAAGGAGGAGGATTTGAGCATGTTACAGGAGTGGTTAATGAAAGTGAAATTAAACTATATGTTAATGGTGTAGAACAATCTTCTACATCACATGCTTTAGAATTTGATAGTAATGATTATCCTTTATTAATAGGTAAAGGTTTTGGGTCAAGTCAATCAGGATTTTTCGGTGGAAATAGTGAGGTTTTTAATGGTTTAATAGACGAAGTAATGATTTTTAATAGGGTTCTATCTGAGCAAGAAATTAAAGCTTTATATGATAATTCTGTGAATAGATTGTATAATGGTTTTAGTGGTTTGTCTTCGGGAACTTATGACTATTCAGCTTATGCAATTGATTCTAGTGGTAATTTGGAGATTACTTCAGATAGACAGGTGATTGTAGATTTAACTTCACCTCCTGCTCCAACTCCCTCTGAAGATGATTCAGACATATCTGTTGAAGTAGATGGTTCTGATGCTCAAGATGTTTTATCTGAACAACAATTAACTCCTGTTGAAGCTGATTTGGGTATTGGTCAAACTACTACCTTTGATGTTGGAGAGAGTTCTTATGACATAACTGCAAATGAAATTGATTATGAAGATAAAATGGCGAGTATTGAAATTCAGGATAGTGCCAAGGTAGAGGCTCCAATGTTTGTTGAGATAAGTGAGGGAGAGTCTGAGTTTTTTGATTTTGATGGGGATGGAAATATGGATATGTCAATAACTCTTGATGGAATTAGTGAATTGAACGTTAAACTTAGGTTATTAGATTTAACTAAGTCTGACGAGGATTTTTATTTTAAATATAATACTTATCCCAAAAATGAATTGACTGAGAGGATACAGATTAATGATAGTGTTTTGGCAGAGATTGTTATAAAAAATATGGGAACTTTGGAAGATATTTATACTTTGGAAATTGAGGGTATAGAGGGTATGTTGCCTTCAGGGGAAGCTTCGTTTAGTTTGCTTCCAAGAGAAAGGGCAATTGTTAAGTTTAATATTTCTGCAATAAATCAGGAATCTGGAGATTATTTTGGGAAGATTACCCTTACTCCAGTTGGTTCTAAAGAAATTACCGAAATAGACTTAGAAGTTAAAGTTAGAAAAAGAGTCATTCCTGTTGCTCAACTTTTGATAGTTATCTTTGCGTTTGTTTTATTGTTTGTTCTTATTGTTATTTTAATAAGTGTTATTAGTGGGTTGTTGAAAGGATATTCTGGAGAAGAGATTAGAAGAAATATCTTGGGAAATTTTGGATTGAAAAGAAATCCAGAGCAGATTTCTGATGTGGATGATTTAGAGTAGTGTAAAAACTTTTATATAGTGTTTTTTGCTTCCATTCTGGTTACACTACTAAGAGGGGTGCTATGACATATAAAAGATATATTCGGAAAAATGGAAAACTTTATGGTCCTTATGAGTATTCTAGTTCCAAAAAGGATGGGAAAGTTATTTCTAAGTATTTAGGAAGAGGAAAAGAAGATAAAAGTAAATCTTTTTTGAAAATTTTTTCTACTTTTCTTTTGTTGGGTATTTTATTGCTTGCCGTTTTCTTTCTTTTGAATGATAATCATATTACGGGAAGAGTTGGTTTGGATATTAGTAATAAATATGTGGAAGGAGAGAATATTAAGGGTAGTGTAAAACTTAATTTGGAGGCAGGTGAATTGTTGCCCGCGGATACTTTGGTTATTATTAATAATACAGGGGATAGTTCTGAATATTTACTTGGTGATTTGGTTGAAGAGGAATTTGTTTCTGGAGATTTTTTTGTGAATACTAATGCAAATATTTCTGGAGAGGGTTTTGGTTATGGTGTTGCGGGAGAAAAAGTAGTTTATCCAAGTGTTCAGTTTAAGATGGATATATTGGATGAAGTTGTTGACGAAAGTACGGAGAATGAAACTTCTGAGTTTGATGAGGAACAAGAAGAAGATGTAGAGGAGCAAGAAGTTGAAGAATCTGAAGATGTTGAAGAAGAAGATGTAGGGGAGCAAGAAGTTGAAGAATCTGAAGATGTTGAAGAAGAAGATGTAGAGGAGCAAGAAGTTGAAGAATCTGAAGATGTTGAAGAAGAAGATGTAGGGGAGCAAGAAGTTGAAGAATCTGAAGATGTTGAAGAAGAAGATGTAGAGGAGCAAGAAGTTGAAGAATCTGAAGATGTTGTTGAAGAAGCTGAAGAAGGAGAAGAACAAGAAGAAGTTGAGGAGGAAGTAGGGGAGCAAGAAGTTGAAGAAGAAGTTGAGGGATTTAATGAGGAGGGAACTATTGAGGAACAAGAAGAAGATGTAGAGGAGCAAGAAGTTGAAGAACCTAAATCATCCCCAATTACTGGAGAAGCTATTGGGGCTGAAGTTGATTATGTGGTTGCAAATGTTTCAAAGAATAATCCTTTTGAGTATAATTTGGATGAAGGAAAGACTGCGAAAATTGTTTCTAGTGAACAGGATGTTGATTTGAAGATTAAAGATAATGTTGCAAAAGTTACTACGGATTATGAAGAGGTTCTTGAAGGTTTTGGAAAAGATTATTCTGGGAATAAGGGTATGAATTTGGAAATTGATTTAGATGATTTGAATTTGAGTGCAAGAGAGGGAGATTTTGTTGTCAGTTTGGTTTATGGGGATGTAGAAATTGTTTCAAGTAATAGAAATATCGAAGTTGAAAATATCAATGAAAGTTTGGTCGAAGAAAATGTTAGTGTTGAGGAAAATGAAACTATTCAATATGGGGCCATAGTTGGAAAACCTGTTAAGTGGAAGAAGAGAGTTAAAGTAGATAAAATTGCTAAAGTTAAATTGCCGAAGGATGCAAAAAATATTACTGTTTACAAAGTTAATGGAAATTCTAGTCAAGAAGAAACTATTGAAGAAGAAACTTCTTTTATTACTGGGAGAGTTAGTTTAGATGTTAATCGAGAGCAGATTGGATTAAAAAAGAAGAATGTAAAAGTTTCAATTTATAGACAAGAAAAAGAAAGAGGTTTTTTTAGAAATATTGGTTCTAAGATAACTGGAAGAACTGTGGGGGTTGATGAACAAGAAGAAAATGTAGAGGTTAGCATTGAATCTGAAAATGTTACAGAGGTTGAAATTGAATATGAGACTCCTGGGCCAAAGGCATTTGAAAAAAATATGTCTTATGGTAAAGAAGTTGTAATTTCTTCTGATTATCATTATAAGAATGTTTTGGCTTTTACAGAGTTGCCTAAAGCAGTTTTAAGAGATGATATAAGATTGTATCATGTTGTTGATGGGAATAAGGAAAGGGTAAATTTTGTTGCATATAATTCTTATGGAGAAGTTATTGAGACAGGAGATTTTTCTGATGAGGCTGTTAAGAATGAAATTGAAAGTATTTTGAAGTCGGTAAATGTTAAAGGGAATAAATCGGTATTGTATTCAGAAAATAAATCTTCAAATATAACTTATTCTGCTAAAGAATATCTTCAGGCTAAGCAAAAGTATTTAGATAATAATTTGATTGTTTATTTGGAGTGGGTTGTTCCTCATTTGAGTAATCAAACTTATGAAATTATAATTGAAGCTACTGGGGCTGAACATATTGATAGTAATAGGACCTTTGTTTCAGACATTTATGAAGAAATTAAAGAGAAAGACGGAGTTTATAGTGAGGAAATTCCAGAAAATAATTATGTTAGAGTTGCTTTTGAAACTCCTTTAAGGTCTTTTAATGATATAACTGTTTATGCAAAATCTGAAAATGTTTCGAGTATTGAAATTTATGAAGAAAATGGGACAGAGGTTCTTGCCTCTATCGAGAATATTTCTTCTGAAGGGTGGTATAAAACTTATTTGGATGGTTTAGGTGATGAAAGTACATTAACTTTTGATATGAAGATTTTAGGTAGTTCTATGTTTTTTGATTATATTGTTGATCCAATGCAGGTCAATGTTTCTACAGATGTTGAGCTGAATAATATTACAACGGAGAATAATTTTGCTCACTTAAGTGTTTTAGACCCTAATTTAATGTTGTATATGCCTTTTGATTATCCTATGGAGAATGCTTCTTGGGTAGATGGAAATTATAGTAAGGCTTTAGAGTTTGATGGTGTTGATGATTATGTTGAAATTGCAGATGATACTAGTTTAAGAATTAATGATTCTTTTACTATTTCTTCTTGGGTTTATGCAGAAAGTTTCCCAAACGCAGGCAATACTATAATATCTAAGAGAGATGATAATTCTTTATACTATCATTTTAGAGCATCTTCATCGGGAGAAATTCTTTTTTTCTTGCATGATGGTTCAACTCTTAATGCTCTTACTTTCGGCTATACTTTACCAACATCACAATGGAAACATTTAACACTAATAAGAAACGGTACTAATATATCTCTTTATGTTGATGGGTCTTACGAAGGTTCTGTCGAGAGTTCATTAGATATTTCCGGAAATGATGACAAAACATTCATTGGTACTTATAGCTATGGGAACCATGTTTGGAACGGCTCAATAGACGAAGTAAGAATATTTAATCAAGCATTAAATTCTTCTGAAATTTCAGAACTTTATAACAATAATAATGTTTTAAATAGAAGTGCTTTAGTTGGAGAATGGACTTTGAATGATAACACAGGATTTAATGCAAAAGATACTTCTGGAGAGAGTAATCACGGAGAAATATTAAATCAAAGAACAGGAACAGAGTATGACTTTACAAATCAATCAAATGATGGAACAGCAGAAGGTGGTGCTTCATATACTGGTGCAGGTTATTTAGGTGGTGCTTATGAGTTTGATGGTGTTGATGATTATGTTGAAGTAGGGGATATTGGAGTAGATGAGAACTGGACAATAAGTTTTTGGTTATACAATAAAGATACAATAGGAAATGATGATATTTATTATCCAATAAGAGTTACTGGACAAAATGGATATTTTATAGAACATGATAGTAGTAGTGATGTATCTGGATTTTATGTTCTTGCAAGTGGAGATTGGGTGCAAGGAAGTAATTTAAATGAAAATCAATGGTATTATATAACAATAATGAAAAATGGAACAAATTATTCTCTTTATGAAAATGGAGGTTTTGTAAATACTAAAACTCTTGCTGAAGTAGATATTGATGATTTAGAAATAGGTAGAAGAGGAGATTTTGGACAATTAAATGGAACTCTTGACGAAGTAATGATTTTCAATAGAAGTTTAAGTGATTATGAAATAGGACAAATTTATAATACAACTTATGAGAAGTTTTATTCTTCAGGTGTGCAGACATTTAGACAGCAGAATATTACAGCAGGGCAGAATGTTATTAATTGGAGTATTGATGATGACCAGCAGTATAATGGAAGTAATTTAAGAACAAGAACAGGTTATTGGGATACTTCTAAAGGTTGGAATGTAACAGACATGGTTGGATTCTGGAATTTTGATTTTACAAGTTCAACAGGTGTTTATGATAATTCTTCTAATTCAAATTTTGGAACTTTTGAAGGAACTGCTTTTGGAGAGGATAATTTAACAATAGGAGAGTTTGGAGATGCTTTAGAGTTTGATGGAGTTAATGATTATGTAGCTTTAGGCGATGATAGTTCATTGTTTCCAAATAGTATTTCAATGTCTGTATGGATTAAGCCTTTAAATGTTGGGGGTGGAATACAGGGGATTGTATCAAACAAAAAAAGTGGTGTTGGAACGGACGGAATTAATATTGCTCTAAAAGCAAATGGTGATATAACCACTTTGGTTGGAAACGGAACTGATAATCAATATGTTGATTCTGGAATTACTCCAGATAATAATGCATGGTATCATGTAGTTGCAACTCATAATTCCTTAACTAATATTACTAAAATTTATGTTAATGGTGATTATAAGAACGAAGAAGAATTCGCATTAGCTTATCATGCTACTCCAAACACAAAAATTTCAAGATTCTATGTAGATGTTGATAATTTTTATTTCAACGGCTCAATAGATGAAGTAATGATTTTTGATAAAGCTCTAACAAGTGAACAAATAGAAGATATTTATTATAAAGGAAGGGCGAGTTGGGATTATTCTACTTGGAATGATTATACAAATGGAGTAAGTAATGCAATAGATTCTACAACAACAAATATTCTTCCAGAAATAAAATATGAATCAAATAATTATAACTTTTATTCTCCAATAGTAGCTGGAAATATTACAATAAACGAATTTTATAGTGATGCAACTTCACCTTCACTAGATATAAATTCCCCATTAAATCAAACTTATTCAACAGATAAAATTTGGTTTAATGTTACAGCAAGTGATTCTTCTGGAATTGACACTTGTTGGTACAATTTAGATGGAGGAAGTAATATTACTTTAACAAATTCATCTGGAAACTGGAATGATTATAATTCTTCAATGGCTGAAGGGCAACATACTGCTTATTTTTATTGTAATGATTCAGCAAATAACTTAAATAATACAGAGTTAGTAACTTTTAGAGTTGATACTATTAAGCCAATTATTGTCTGGGAAAATCCTACGCCAACAGATGGTTCTTCAACTAGTAATGATTATGTCACTTTGAATACAACAATAACAGATGATTCAGAAACTTCAGCATGGTTTGATTGGAATAGAAGTTTGGTTGGTTATTGGACAATGGGAGATTATTATAATACAACTGGAATTTATGATAATTCAAGTTATAGTCATTTTGCAGAATTTAAAGGAACTGGTTTTGATAGTTCGAGCATTACAACTGGAAAGAGAGGTTCTGCTTTAGAGTTTGATGGTGATGATGATTATGTTTCTATTGCAGATGATGATATATTTACTTTTAATAATGGGACAGATGATACTCCTTTTAGCATTAGTGCTTGGGTTTATATGGAGGATTCATATCAGTTTGATATCGTAAGTAAAGGGGATTGGAATAATAATCATGAATATTCATTTCAAACAGCTTATGGGAATTTAATTTTTTCTCTTATAGAAGATTCATCTAATTATCTTGGGAGGATTTATAATGGTGGCATGGCTGGATATGAAAACACATGGATACATGTAGTTGGAACTTACGATGGTTCTGAAACATTAAATGGTTTAGATCTTTATATTGATGGTGTTGAAGTAGATAACGCAAATTATGAAGGGGGTTCTTATTCGGGGATGCAAAATCTTAATGCAGATGTAGAAATAGGAGGATATAGTGGAAGGAATCCAAATGGTTCAATAGACGAAGTAATGATTTTCAATAGAAGTTTAAGTGAGGAAGAAATTAAAGCTTTATACGATAATTCTGTGAATAGATTGTATAATGGTTTTAGTGGTTTGTCTTCGGGAACTTATGACTATTCAGCTTATGCAATTGATTCTAGTGGTAATTTGAATATAACAGATGAAAGGAATGTTACAATTAATTCAGTTCCTAAAATAGTTCTAAACTACCCTCCAAATGGTTCAACAGGAATTTCAACTTCTCCAACTTTGAATGTAACAGTTTCAAATCTTGATGGAGATGTTATGAATGTTAGTTTTTATGAGGTAATTGATTCTTATAAAACCTCAGAAGAATGGACAATGTTTCAGTCTAACTTAAATAATACAGGACACACTTCTAATATAGCCCCAAATAATTTAACAGAAAAGGTTAATAGTTATACAACTGGAAATGATGTTACTTCTTCCCCTGCAGTAGCCAATGGTTATGTTTATGGGGGAAGTAATGATAATAAATTATATCAATTAGATGCTTCAAATGTCTCAAATTTAATTGCAATTTACACCACCGGAGGAGATGTTACTTCTTCCCCTGCAGTAGCCAATGGTTATGTTTATGTGGGAAGTAATGATAATAAATTATATCAATTAAATGCTTCAAATGTTTCTCAATTAATTGCTAGTTATGGAACAGGAAGTAGTATTCGTTCTTCCCCTGCAGTAGCCAATGGTTATGTTTATGTTGGAAGTAATGATAATAAATTATATCAATTAAATGCTTCAAATGTTTCTCAAAAAATAGCTAGTTATACAACTGGAAATGATATATCTTCTTCCCCTGCAGTAGCCAATGGTTATGTTTATGTTGCTAGTTGGGACAATAAATTATATCAATTAAATGCTTCAGATGTTTCTCAATTAATTGCTAGTTATACGGCAAATTATTTTGTTTTATCTTCACCTGCAGTATCTAATGGTTATGTTTATGTGGGAAGTCTTGACAATAAATTATATCAATTAAATGCTTCAGATGTTTCTCAATTAATTGCTAGTTATGAAATAGGAGACGGTATTTATTCTTCACCTGCAGTAGCCAATGGTTATGTTTATGTTGGAAGTTGGAATAATAAATTATATCAATTAAATGCTTCAGATGTTTCTCAATTAATTGCTAGTTATACAACTGGAAATGATATTTATTCTTCACCTGCAGTAGCCAATGGTTATGTTTATGTTGGAAGTTATGATAATAAATTATATCAATTAAATGCTTCAAATGTTTCTCAATTAATTGCTAGTTATGGAACAGGAAGTAGTATTCGTTCTTCCCCTGCAGTAGCCAATGGTTATGTTTATGTGGGAAGTAATGATAATAAATTATATCAATTAGGAGGAGGAAAGATTATTCCAACACTTTTAAACACTTCAACAAATGTAGCAGATGGTTCAATAGTTACTTATAAATGGGCAGGATTAAATACAAACACAACTTATGAATGGTTTGTAAATGTAACAGATGGATCTTTAACCACGACTTCAGATACTTGGAATTTTACAACGGCATGGATAAATACAACTTATCCAGAAAATGGAGAATATTATTATCACATAATATCTTCTGTAAATTATACTTCTTCTATTTCAAATCCTAGTAAATGTTGGTATTCAAATGGAACTGAAAATACTTCTCTTTATGACTATGGAGATACATTAGAAGGAATAAATTCTACTCAAGATTGGAATAATTGGACAATTTATTGTAATGATACTTCAGGAGCTATTTATTCTACTAATTTTGATTTTTGGGTTGATAGTGTTCATCCTTCACTAGATATAAATTCCCCATTAAATCAAACTTATTCAACAGATAAAATTTGGTTTAATGTTACAGCAAGTGATTCTTCTGGAATTGACACTTGTTGGTACAATTTAGATGGAGGAAGTAATATTACTTTAACAAATTCATCTGGAAACTGGAATGATTATAATTCTTCTATGACAGATGGACAGCATACTGCTCAATTTTATTGTAATGATTCTAATAATAATTTGAATAATACAGAATCAGTAACTTTTAGAGTTGATACAATTAAGCCAATTATTGTCTGGGAAAATCCTACGCCAACAGATGGTTCTTCTACAGGTAATGATTATGTCACTTTGAATACAACAATAACAGATGATTCAGAAACTTCAGCATGGTTTGATTGGAATAGAAGTTTAGTTGGTTATTGGACAATGGGAGATTATTATAATGCAACAGGAATATTTGATAATTCTAGTTATAGTCATTTTGCTGAGTTTAAAGGAACTAATTTTGGAACTTCAAATATAACATCTGGAAAGAGAGGTTCTGCTTTAGAGTTTGATGGTGATGATGATTATGTTTCTATTGCAGATGATGAAAGTTTAGATTTAACTAATTCTTTTTCAGTGAGTGCGTGGGTAAAGGCTAATGATGTTTTAGGACCTCCTCAAGGAATAGTAACCAAGGGTAGTTATTCTTTGAAAGAATACGATGATGATTATATCTTTGAGGTTTCGGGTAATGGAAGTTCTTGGAGCAAGTCTGGAGATGTGGGAAGTAACCCTTATGGTTTAGCAGTTTATGATGGAAAGTTATATGTTGCTAATTATGGTTCAGATGATGTGTATGTTTATGATGGAAGTTCTTGGTCTAAATCTGGAGATGTTGGTGATGGTCCTTCTGGTTTAGCTGTTTATGATGGTAAATTATATGTTGCTAATTATGGTTCAGATGATGTGTATGTTTATGATGGAACATCTTGGTCTAAATCAGGAGATGTAGGAAGTGGTCCTTTAGGTTTAGCAGTTTATGATGGCAAATTATATGTTGCTAATAGTGATTCAAATGATGTTTATGTTTTTAATGGAACTTCTTGGAATAAGTCAGGAGATGTAGGTAATGGACCTTATGGTTTAGCTGTTTATGATGGTAAATTATATGTTGCTAATTATATTTCAGATGATGTTTATGTTTTTAATGGAACTTCTTGGAGTACAACAGGAAGTGTAGGAGATAATCCCAATGGCATGGCTGTTTATGAGGGTAAATTATATGTTGCTAATAGTGATTCAGATGATGTGTATGTTTATGATGGAAGTTCTTGGAGCAAGTCAGGTAATGTGGGCGTTTACCCAGTAGGGTTATCAGTGTACGACGGAAAGTTATATGTTTCTAACTATGGTTCAGATGATGTGTATGTTTTTAATGGAAGTTCTTGGACTAAGTCAGGAGATGTAGGTACTAACCCTATTGGATTAGCAGTTTACGATGGCAAGTTATATGTTGCTAATAGTGATTCAGATGATGTATATGTTTATAGCACTGGAGAAAGTATCTGGGCAAGTAAAGGAGGAGGATTTGAGCATGTTACAGGAGTGGTTAATGAAAGTGAAATTAAACTATATGTTAATGGTGTAGAACAATCTTCTACATCACATTCTTTAGAGTTTGACAATAATAATTATCCTTTATTAATAGGTAAAGGTTTTGGGTCAAGTCAATCAGGGTTCAGTGGTGGAAATAGTGAGGTTTTTAATGGTTCAATAGACGAAGTAATGATTTTCAATAGAAGTTTAAGTGAGGAAGAAATTAAAGCTTTATACGATAATTCTGTGAATAGATTGTATAATGGTTTTAGTGGTTTGTCTTCGGGAACTTATGACTATTCAGCTTATGCAATTGATTCTAGTGGTAATTTGGAGATTACTTCAGATAGACAGGTGATTGTAGATTTAACTTCACCTTCACTAGATATAAATTCCCCATTAAATCAAACTTATTCAACAGATAAAATTTGGTTTAATGTTACAGCAAGTGATTCTTCTGGAATTGACACTTGTTGGTACAATTTAGATGGAGGAAGTAATATTACTTTAACAAATTCATCTGGAAACTGGAATGATTATAATTCTTCAATGGCTGAAGGGCAACATACTGCTTATTTTTATTGTAATGATTCAGCAAATAACTTAAATAATACAGAGTTAGTAACTTTTACAATTGACACTATTCCTCCTCAATTAGATATAACTTATCCAATGAATACAAGTTATAATGTAAATGTTTCACAATTGAATTATACTATTACAGATGCTAATCCTGCTTATTGTTGGTATTCTAGAGATAAAGGAATTACAAATTCTTCTTTAGTAACACCTCCTACAAACTTTACAAATGTAACCTCAATTGAAGGTTCTAATAATTGGACATTGTATTGTAATGATACAGCTGGAAATGAAAATAATACAGATGTGTTTTTCTTTAAAGATACAATTGCCCCTCAAGTAACTTTTAATGTTCCTATGGATGGACAGACTTTTACCTCAGGAACCATTAATTTTGATATTCAAACTGATGAGAATTCAAGCTGTAATTATTCTTTGAATGCGGGAGCTACAAATTATTCGATGACTTCAAATGCAACTGGAACTGGGCATACTGCAACAAGAGTTTTAACAAATGCAAATTATGTTATGAATGTATATTGTTTAGACAATTTTGGAAATCAGAATAATACTGAGAACGCTTCATTTGTTGTTGCTATACCTTCGACATCTTCTGTGACTCCTCCGTCTGGAGGTGGTGGTGGAGGAGGAGCGGCTGTTTTTAAACCGGTGGTTGGTTTTTATGTTAAGCCTAGTCCTTACACAAAAAGGTTGATTTTAAATGAAGTTACGTACGATTCTTTATTTATAGAAAATAAGGGAGATTTGGAAGAAACTTATAATATAAAATTATCTGGAGAGATTGAAGATTTAATTGAGTTGCAAGAAAATGTTACTATAAGTCCTGGCGCTAAAGGCGAAGTTGAATTTAAAATATCTGCTCCTCGAGAGACAGGGATTTATGCAGGTAAATTTATTATTAATTCTGGATCTGAAAGAAAAGAGGTTTTAGTTACGCTTGAAGTCAAAAGTGAAAGAAGTTTATTTGATATTACATTTTCTGTGCCAAAGTCTATGAAAGTAATATTTCCCGGAAGTGATTTTGAATTAACAATAAATTTGTTACAAATGGGGTTGAAAGAAAAAATGGATGTAACATTGAATTATGAAATTAAAGATTTTGATGGAAATATCCATTTGTTAGAATCAGAGACTATTGCGGTTTATGACCAGAAATCTTTTAAGAAAGAATTTTTTACTTCTGGATTTCCTGAAGGAGATTATGTTTTGGGAACTGAGTTGATTTATCCTGATGGAGTTGCTGTTGCTAGTTCTCATTTTAAAATTAAAGAATCTAAATTGTTTGAAAGAAATTCTTTATTGATTTTTATGATCCTTATTATTCTTCTTGTTATCTTTTTGGGAATTTTCTTTGCAATCAAAAGATATAAAAAACTTAAAAGACATAAAGGAAAATGAAGAGAAAAGAGGTTTTGATTATTGGTATATTTTTAGTCCTTTTAATTATTTTCTTTTCTTTTTACTTTAATTCTAAGAATGAGTTTTCTTCTATCGATTCTACACCTTCTTTGAATAAAAAGGTTAATTTTGAGGGAGATGTAATTTCTACAATAAAAATTTTTGATCATAAAGAAAAGCCTTTTTCTATAACTCCTGATTACCCAATAAAAAAAATAATTCCTCTTAGAGGGGAAGCAATATCTGTTATTGAACTTATGAATTATGATGATGTTGAACATACTTTTTCTTTGGAGTTAAAGGGATTGGAAGGTATTGCTAATTTAAGTCAATCCGGATTTCTTTTAGGGCCTAATGAAGCTACTGAAGTTCAGATTAATTTTAAAGGAGTTTCTAATAATTCGGAATCTCATGTTGGGAAATTAGTTATTAAGAATAGTTTTTTTGTAAAAGAAATATTTTTTGTAATTATTTTTGAAGATATTTCTAGTGATTTTGTAGTTATACAGCAAGGTACGCCAAAATATTCTGATGTTTCTCCTGGTGAGAGATTGGGAGTAGATATTAAGCTTTATGATTTGAGCTCGAATATTTTCTTGAAAGAGTTAAATATGAATTATGAGATTAAAAATTTTGATGATGAAGTTATTCTTAGCAGTGAAGAAAAAGTGATTTTGGAGAAACAGTATGCCTTTTCAAAATATTTTGAAATGCCTGAAGATATTTCATATGGTTCATATGTGTTGATAACTTCGTCTGAATATCAAGGAGTTGAGACTATCTCTGCTTATATTTTTGAAATAGATAAAAAACGAGTTACATTCATTCCCGAGGATTTTGAATTTTTTATTATTCTTATTTTTGTTTTTATTTTAGTTATCTTGTTTTTGTTCTTTTATTTTATTAAAACGAGGGATAGCTTGTTATTTCAATTAAAGAAACAACAGAGTGAAGAATTAAAGGGTAACTTGAAATTGCTTTCTAAATCTGAGAAAGAAATTAAGAAAACTAAAAGAGATAAGAAAAAGAGCGAGAAAATTAAGAAAATTAAGGAAGCAAAAAAAAGAGTTACTAAAAAATTGAAGAAGAAACATGAAAAAGAAAAAAAAGAGTTGAAGAAAATTACTAAAAAGAAAGCGAAGAAAGATTATATAAATAAGAAGCTAAAGGAATGGAAAAAGCAAGGATATAAGCTTCCTTGGGCGAAACAAGAAGTAGAAAAAATTTCGGGGAAGAGAGTTAATAAGAAAATACAAGAATGGAAAAAGCAAGGATTTGATACTAGTGTCTTAAATAACTAAATTTCTTTAAAAATTAATTTTATCGACGATAAATGGGCAGAAAGCTTTATAAATAGAATTGATTTTGTTCTGCTGTAATTTAATAAGATGGCTGAAAAAAAAGACTATAAAGCGGAATCTATTAAGGTTCTTGAAGGGCTTGAAGGTGTAAGAAAAAGGCCTGCAATGTATATTGGTTCTACTGGTAAGCAGGGTTTACATCATTTGATTTATGAAGTTGTTGATAATGCAGTTGACGAGGCTTTAGCTGGTTTTTGTAAAAATATTACAGTTATAATTAAAGAGGATGGTTCTGTTTCAATTGAAGATGATGGAAGAGGTATTCCTATTGACATTCATCCTCAGTTTAAAATTCCTGCCGCACAGGTTGCTTTGACAAAACTTCACGCTGGTGGAAAGTTTGATAAGGACTCTTATGCTATTTCGGGTGGTTTGCATGGTGTTGGTGTTTCGTGTGTTAATGCCTTGTCTAAGAAATTGGTTTTAGAAGTTAAAAAAGACGGGAAACAGTATGAACAAGAGTATTCTCGTGGAGCTGCTTTAACTAAATTAAAAGAGGTTGATAAAATTTCTAAGGCGGATTCTGGAACTAAAGTTACTTTCTGGCCTGATGAGGAGATTTTTTCAACATTGGATTTTGATTATAGGGTTTTAGAGACTCGTTTTAGAGAAATGACTTTTTTGAATGCTGGTTTGAAAATTACTTTGATTGATGAGAGGTCAAATAAGACTAATGAATTTTTTGCTGCGGGAGGTGTTGTTGAATTTGTTAAATGGGTAAATAAATCTAAGGAGGTTTTACATAAACCAATTTATTTTAAGAGAGAAGAAGAAGGGACTTCTGTTGAAATCTCTATTCAGTATAATTCCACTTATAAAGAAAATATTTTTAGTTTTGTAAATACCATTAATACCATTGAAGGTGGAACCCATGTTTCGGGTTTTAAGACTGCTTTAACTCGTGCTTTAAATGATTATGGTAAGAAAAGAAATATCTTGAAGAAAGAGAATGTTTCAGGTGATGATATTCGTGAAGGATTGACTGCGATTGTTAGTGTTAAAATTCCCGACCCCCAATTCGAAGGTCAGACTAAGACTAAATTGGGTAATAGTGAAATTAAAGGCTTAGTTGATTCTATTGTTAGCGTTTCTCTTTCTGAATATTTTGAAGAGAATCCCGCTATTGCTAAAAAAATTATCTCTAAGGCTCTTGATGCTGCGAAAGCGAGGATGGCTGCTAAGAAAGCTAAAGAATTAATTAGGAGAAAAAATGCATTTTCTCTTGGAGGCTTGCCTGGTAAGCTGGCTGATTGTTCTGCTAAGAAAAAGGAAGAGACAGAGTTATATATTGTGGAAGGGGATTCGGCAGGAGGTTCTGCTAAGATGGCGAGAAATAAAACTAATCAAGCTATTTTGCCTTTGAGAGGTAAGATTTTGAATGTCGAGAAAGCTAATTCAGCTAAGGCGTTATCTTCGGAAGAAATTGCTAATTTGATTACTGCTATTGGAACAGGTGTTGGAGAACAATTTGATATTTCTAAATTAAGATATAATAAATTGATAATTATGACAGATGCGGATGTTGATGGAGACCATATCAAGACTCTTTTGTTAACTTTCTTCTTTAGATTTGTTCCTCAACTAATTGAGAGTGGAAATGTTTTTGCTGCATTGCCTCCTTTATACAGGTTGAGAAAGGGACAAAAAGATTATTATGTTTATTCGGATGAAGAGTTACAGAAAAAAATGAAGGAATTAAATATGTCTGAAGGTAATATTACTCGGTTTAAAGGTTTGGGTGAGATGAGCTCACAACAGCTTTGGGACACTACAATGAATCCGAAAACTAGAAAAGTAAAAAGAATTTATATTGAGGATGCTGTTGAGGCAGATCAAACCTTTTCAATGTTAATGGGTGATGATGTTCAATCTCGTAAAGAGTTTATACAAGATAATGCTAAAAAGGCGGATTTAGATGTTTAAAATGAAAACCTGGATGAGATGTTTAATTATTGGAATCGCGATTTTTGTAATTGCGTTTTTTATGATGAATTTTGAAAAGAAAATAACTGCTAATGCAATTAAAGAGCAAGAACATTATCAGGATTGGTTATTTGATAATTGTAATTGTACTGCTTATGAAAGATTAAAGTGTAGGGCTCCGTATGAATTGGAAGGAGAACATTGTAAGTATGAAAATAAGATAACTTTTGCAATTGAAGCTTGTTCGCAGTTTGATTGTTCAGACGAAATTGTAAACTGGAATGGAAATAAATGGGTAAAATAAAATGGCAAAGAAAAAAAGTAAATTAGCAACACCTGAATGGATTTTAGAAGGTTATGGTAGCGAGGCAGATTATAATAAGGCTAAAGGAATTTCTGGAGATAAGAAGAAAGGTAAGACGTTTAAGATTCGGGAATGTCCTAAGTGTTCAAGTGATGATGTTGGATTGGTTTTGAGTAATTCTGATTCAGAAGAAGGAGGAGGAAAAGATTGGCAATGTAATAAATGTGGTTGGAAAGGTTTTGATATTGTGGAGAAAGAGTTGACAGAGGATGAATTGATGAAATATTTAGATGAGAAAGAGGAGGATGTTGCATAATGGTTGAAGAGGATACTTGCAAAATAATTCGAAATGATGCGGAAGATTTGAAGAATGGAATAGTTAATACTGAAGTTTCGGGAGAAATGAAGAAAGCTTATTTGGATTATGCAATGAGTGTTATTGTTTCGAGGGCAATTCCTTCAATTGAAGATGGTTTAAAACCTGTTCAGAGAAGAATTCTTTATTCAATGCATCAGTTAGGATTAAAACCAAATACTCAGACTAAGAAATCGGCAAGGATTGTGGGTGATGTTATTGGTAAATACCATCCACATGGTGATAGTGCTGTTTATGAAGCTATGGTTAGAATGGCTCAAGACTTTTCATTGAGATATCCTTTTGTTTTTGGCCAGGGTAATTTTGGTTCGGTTGATGGCGATTCTGCTGCGGCAATGAGATATACTGAGGCGAAGTTAATGCCTATCTCTTCTGAATTGTTACAAGATATTGATAAGGAAACTGTTGAGTTTTTGCCTAATTATGATAGTTCATTAAAAGAACCAGATTTACTTCCAGGTAAACTTCCTGCTTTGTTAATGAATGGTGCTTCGGGTATTGCCGTTGGTATGGCTACAAACATCCCCCCCCATAATTTAACTGAAGTGTGTGATGCGATTAATGCCTATATTGAAAATCCTGAAATAACTTTCGAAGAGATTGCCCAAATAATCAAAGGTCCTGATTTTCCGACTGGAGGAAGTGTTCAGGGAGATATGGGTGAATTGTATAAGACAGGTAGGGGCAGATTGATTATGAGAGGTAAGGTTACAACAGAGAAAATTAAAACAAAAGAAGCTGTGGTAATTACTGAAATACCTTATATGTTAAATAAGTCTTTATTGATGACTCAAATTGCTAAACTTGTTCAGGATAAGAAGATTAAAGATGTTTTTGATTTAAGAGATGAGTCTTCTAAAGGTAAAACAAGAGTTGTTATCGAATTGAAAAAAGATGTTGATCCTAAATTTGTGATTAATGCTCTTTATAAATATACTCGATTACAGGATTCTTTTAATGTTAATTTTTTAGCTCTTCATGGGAGAGAGCCAAAGGTTATGAATATTAAGGAAGTTCTTGATGCATATGTTAGTTATAGAAAAAATATTATTACTAATCGTTCTAAGTATGAATTAAAGAAGGCAAAAGAGAGACAAGAGATTGTTGAGGGTCTATTGATTGCTTTAAAAGATATTGACGGGGTTGTTGATTTGATTAAGAAATCTAAATCTAAGACTGAAGCTCAAGAAAATTTGATGAAGAAATATAAATTAACTAAGAGGCAATCTGAGGCTGTTTTGGAGACTAAATTGCAACAATTAACTTCATTAGAGGTTGATAAACTTAAGAAGGAAGCGGATGAATTGAGGAAGAAGATTGATAGGTTAGAAAAAATATTGGGAGATATTAAAGAAGTTTTGAAGATTATTACGAAGGAAGTTAATGAACTTAAAGATAAATATGGTGATGCCAGAAGAACTTCTGTGTTGAAGAGAATTTCTGATATTTCTGAGAAGGATTTGGTTCAGAAAAAAGATGTTGTTGTTATGATTACTAATAAAGGGTATTGTAAGAGAATGGATGTTCAATCCTATAGGGAACAGAAGCGAGGAGGAAGAGGGGTTGTTGGAAGTAGTTTAGCTACTGACGATTTTGTTAATCATATTATAACTTGTTCTACTCATGATTATTTGATGTTTTTTACAACTCGTGGAAGAGTTTTATGGTTGAAAGCTTATGATATTCCTGCTGCTGAAAGATATGCTAAAGGGAGATCTTTGGCTAATTTGCTTGGTTTGAAAGAGGAAGAAATTACGAATGTTATTTCAGTGAAGAATTTTGATAATTCGTTATTTATGGCTACTAATAAAGGGGTTGTCAAGAAAATTTCTTTGAAGCACTTTTCTAAGCCTCGTGCTTCAGGAATTAAGGCGATCAATCTTCCTACGGATAATTCTGATTTCTTAATTGGCGTTAGAGTTGTTAAAGAGAATCAGGAGGTTTTTCTTGCAACTAAGAAAGGTAAGGCAATTAGATTTAATTCGAAGGATGTCCGTGAGATGGGAAGAACTTCTTATGGTGTTACTGGGATAAAATTGGATGGTGATGATGAGGTTGTTAGTTTGGAAATTTTAGATACTGATGCAATTATGACTATTACTCATAAAGGTTATGGAAAGAGAACTTCTGTTGAGGATTATAGAAAGACTGCTCGTGCTGGGAAAGGTGTTATTAATATGAAGGTTGGAGATAAGAATGGAGATATTGTTAAGACTGTTGCAGTTAATGATGAAGATGGAATAATTATTACAACGGCTAAAGGGATGACAATTAGAACTTCGTTGAAGAATATTAGAGTTATGGGGCGTGCTACACAAGGTGTGAGAGTCGTTAAATTACAGGCAGGAGATAAAGTTACTGATTTAGTTAGGATTAGTAAAGAAGGTGATGTAATTGAGAAGAGTGATGAGTAGTTTTTTTGGTATGACTGCAGTCATACTGAGTATTACTTTTTTAATCTTTTAAATATTTTTTAATTGTTGGAAAATTATCCAAATTTTCTTGAGTTTCTTTTTTGATTTCTTTATTGTGTTTTGGACACATTGATTTATATTCACACCAGTTGCATAAAATTGATTCTTGAGCTGGAAAGTCTGTTGTAGATTCAATTTGTTTGATTAATTCAATTGTCTCTTGTTTTAGTTTTTCTAATTGTTCGTTTGTTCTTTGAGATACTATTTTTTGTTTGTGGGCGAGATAGTGCCAGATTAATTTTACTTCTTTGTCTTCTCCATATTGTTCTTTAATGGCGATTGAATATAGTGCTAATTGTCTATCTTGGTCCATTTTTTCTTGAGTTGGAAGAGTGTTTGCTGTTTTATAATCGTGAACCTCATATTCTCCTGTTTCAATGTTATGAACTAAACGATCTATATATCCTTGGAGTTTTATTTTCTCATTTAATTCTACGATTATTCTTCTTTCACATTCAATTGTTCCATCTTTGAAAGGATGGTGTTCTGTGTAATAATCAATTAAGAATTGTACTCCTTTGTTAAAGTAGTCTTTAGCAGACATTTGTTTTTTTACTATTAAAATTTCATCTGAAAATTCATCTTGCCATTTTACTGAATAAAAAGTTATTACTTCGTCAATTGAAGGGGTTTTATTTTCGTTCTTTACAGAATTGTAAATCCATTCTAGTGTGTCGTGAACGCAAGTTCCTAAGTGTGCTTCTATTGATTTTTCTATTTCGGGTTTTATTTTATCTATATATCTTAGTTTGTATTTGTAACGACATTGTTCAAAAGTTGAGAGTTTTGAGTGAGAGTACATTGCCATAAAAGGAAGAAAACTAGAGCGTCTTATAAAGTTTTATAGTTATGGAAGAGTGAAACAGAATCGTTAATTATAAAAAAGTATCTTTTTGTATTCTTTTATGGGTATTAAAAATTATCTTATTCGGAGTGAGAGTATTGAATATTATTCTGAAGAGAAATAATAAAGAGAGATTAATTATTCTACAATTTCACCAAAGCCGATTAATCTCCAGTGATTGTCAATGTTTCTTGCTAAACCTACGTTGTCTCCTTTTAGTGCTACTATTGGAATGTTTAGAGATAGTTCTATTTCATCCATTTTTTCATCTACTTTTTCAACAATTCCTACGCTGATGGTCGTGTTAACGTTAAGCATTAACATCTCTTTTGTTTTGATTTTTTCTACCTCTTTTTTGTTTTCTGTTCCGAGTATTTCGTTGAATAGTTCTGTTTTTATTTTTACTTTTTTTGTTATTTCTGGAAGGTTCCCTTTTATTGATGCTACACATCCTGTTAGGGAGTCTGTTTTTGTTAGGAAAGGGTCAAGGTTTGTTTCAATTGAAATACTTGCTCCTGGTTCTATTTCTTTTACTTCTTCATCTCCTTGGTGTAGTGAGATGATTTTTGTTGTTAATGTTTGATATGTTTGTTCATGTCCTTTCTTTTTTGTTAGGCCGGGTTTTATTTCTATTTCGTCACCCTGTTTTAATTTACCTTTTTTCAGGATTCCTCCAAGAACTCCTCCGTTTAATTTTGATATTTCTTTTCCGGGTTTGTTTATGTCGAAACTTCTTGCAATTAGGAAAATTGGTTTAGATTCTGTATCTCTTTCTGGTATTTCGATATTTGCTATTTCTTCTAATAGTTTGTCTATGTTTATTTTTTGTTGGGCCGAGATTGGAATTATTGGTGAGTTTTCTGCGAGAGTTCCTTTTACGAATTTTTTTATTTCGTTGTAGTTTTCTAGTGCTTCTTCTTTTGAAACTAGGTCTATTTTGTTTTGAACAATTATTATGTTTTTTATTTTTTTGGCTTGAAGTGCCATGAAGTGCTCTTTTGTTTGAGGTTTTATTCCTTCGTTTGCCGCTACTACTAAAACGGCGGCGTCCATTGTTGCTGCGCCTGATAACATTGTTGCCATGAGCATTTCATGTCCTGGAGCGTCAATGAAAGAGACGTATCTTTCGGGTTTACCTTTTTTCTCTATGTTATAACTATCTTTATCTTTGTAAATTATTCTATCTGCGTAGCCTAGTTTTATTGTTATTCCTCGTTTAAGTTCTTCGGAGTGAGTGTCAGCGAATTTTCCGGTTAAACAATTAAGCAAGGTTGTTTTTCCGTGGTCAATGTGTCCAACGATTCCAATATTTATTTTTTGTATCCTTTCCATAAAAAATTATTGTGTGGCAAGTTTTTAAGGGTTGTTATTCTGTATAGAATTTTTTATTATCTATTTCTTTTGGGAGATGTTCTTGTTCTTTTGCTGAATGATCTTCGTGGAAATATTTGTAACCTTCCCCGTAGCCTAATTCTTTCATAAGTTTTGTTTCCGCGTTTCTTAAGTGTAATGGGACTGGAAGGTTTCCCGTTTTTTTGATTTCTTGTTTTGCTAAATTTACGGCTTTATATGCTTTATTTGATTTTGGTGCTTTAGCGAGATAAATTGCTGTTTGAACTAGCGCTGTATTGCATTCGGGATAGCCTAGGAATTCCACAGCTTGCTTTGCAGATGTTGCTAGAGTTAGTGCTTTAGGGTCGGCGTTTCCAACATCTTCGGATGCGAATCGAATCATTCTTCTTATTATGTATTTTGGGTCTTCTCCAGCTTCTATCATTCTCATTGTCCAGTAAATTGAAGCGTCGATGTCTGAGTCTCGCATTGATTTATGTAGGGCGGAAATTATGTTGTAGTGTTCTTCTCCTGATTTATCGTATCTTAGGAATTTCTGAATTGAGTTTTGAATTGTTTCTTTTGTTATTTCATTATTTTCTGAGAGAGAAGAAGTCATTTCTAAAATGTTTAGAACATTTCTTGCATCCCCGTTTGATAATTGGGCTATTATTTTTTTATTTTCTTCTGATATTTTTATTTTGTCCTGAAATCCTTTTTCGTGTTGTAATGCTCTGTTGATTATTTTTAAGAGATGTTCTTCTTCGAGTTGGTTTAATGTGAAAACTCTTGAACGAGATAGCAAGGCTGATATGATTTCAAAAGAGGGATTTTCAGTTGTTGCTCCGATTAGAAGTATTGTTCCTTTTTCTACGTGAGGAAGTAAAAAGTCTTGTTGTGCTTTATTGAATCTGTGAATTTCGTCGAGGAATAAAATTGTTTTTTTATTGAATAATTTTGAGTTGTTTATTGCTTTTTGAATGTCTTCTTTTTTTGCTTTTACTGCTGAAAGTTCAATGAATTCGGAGTTTGTTAGTTTTGAAATTAATCTGGCAAGAGTTGTTTTTCCTGTTCCTGGAGGTCCCCAGAGAATCATTGATGTTGGGATGTTTCCTGATTCAAGCATAACTTTTAAGGGTTTATTTTCAGAAACTAAATGTTCTTGCCCTACAAATTCTTCTAAAGATTCTGGCCTCAATCTATAGGCTAAGGGTTGTTCAATTGGCATAAATTAAGAAAGGAGTATCTGTTTTTAAGAATTGTTGGTGTTATTTGGTTATGTAATTAAGAAAGCTTATAAATTATTTTTTATTTTATTTTTTATGTTTGGTAGGTTTAAAATAGGTGATACAAATGAAAAATTATTAACAGCTATTTCTATAATAATCGGAACGGTTGTAGGAGTGGGTTTTTTGGGAATGCCTTATGTTGCAGCAAAGGCAGGTTTTTTTGTTCTTGTTATTTATTTGCTTGTTTTTGGGTCATTAATTTTGCTAATTAATTTATATTTTGGAGAGATAATTCTTAGGACTAAAGGAGAGCATCAATTAGTTGGTTTTGCGCATAAATATCTTGGAAAAAAAGGGAAAGATTTAATGTTTATTTTAGTTGTCTTTGCAATACTTTCTGCTTTATTAGCTTATATGATTGGTGTGGGAAGTAGCTTAAGTTATTTATTTTTTGGAAATTATAATTATGAGGTAGGTTTTGGAGCTTTATTTGGTTTTTTAATGTCTTATCTTTTATGGAGGGGTGTTTCTTCTTTAAGAAAGTTTGAAAAGATTGGGGTTGGAGCATTAGTGTTGATGCTTTTTTTTGTTGCAGTATTTTTCTCTAAAGATATAAGTTACTCTAATTTTTTGGGTTTTAATAAAGGTTACCTTTTTCTTCCATTAGGAGTTGTATTGTTTTCTTTGATTGAATTTTTTTCACTTCCTTCGGTTGTAAGTGTATTAAAAAAAAGAGAAAGAATGACTAAAAAGGTTATAATTATTGGAACTTCAATAACTATCTTGATTTATCTATTTTTTACATTTATGGTTGTAGGAGTTACAGGTTTTAATACTCCTGAAGTGTCTACAATTGCTCTGGGACCTTTGTTTGTGGCAATAGGAATAGTCACTATGTTTACTTCTTATTTAGCTTTAGGAATTGCATTGGAGAGGAGCTTTATGTTAGATTATAGGGATAAGAAAAAAACCGCGTGGTTTAAAACAGCAATTATTCCAATAATTATTTTTTTATTTTTAGAGTTCTTTGATTTTTTTTCATTTATTAATGTTATTTCTATTGGAGGAATTCTTGCTGGAGGTTTAATTGTTTTAATGGTTTTAGCAATACATAGAAAAGCAAACACGCAAGGAAATAGAATTCCTGAATATAAAGTTCATTTAAGTAGAATTATTGCAATTTTTATTTCTCTTTTGTTTGTTGCAGGAATTATTTTTGAAATTATTAGTCTTTTTTCTTAATTTTATTCTCTGTTTTTTTGATAATCTGTTTTTAAGAATTATTGAGATTCTTCTGCTGGTTTTTCTTCCTTTGGAGCTTCGAATATTTCTTTGAGAGGTTTTTTACCTTCTTTTACAACTTTCAAATTGATTTGAACTATTTCTGGAGAGATTACTTTTCCTCTAACCGTTTTTCTTAATTTCAGTCCTTTGGGACGGTTTTTTGATCGTTTCTTTTTTCCTTCGTATTTTGGTCTTTTTTTCATACCTTTTCCATAGGTTAGTAATACTTTTTTTAATCCAGAGCCTTCAATTTCAGGTAGCGCTGTGAATCCTGATTTATCTGAAGCACCTGCAATTTCGAATTCGTAATCTTCTAAGTCTTTGAAATCTGTTCCTATCTCTTTTCCTGAAATTTTAGAGTTTAGTTCTTGTCCAACTAGAGATTTTGATTCACTTTCTAATTTGTAGGTTTTTCCTTCTTTTGTTCCTATATTTATTTTGAAAGCCATGGAAATTAATGTTTTGTAAGGTTTTTAAAGGTTTTGAGGTGGAAATGTTTATTAATGATATTCTTTTGTTCAGAGTATGGAAAGAGAGGAGATTATTCATTTGCAGAATGTTTCTAAGTATTATTACATGGGGGATAATCTTGTCAAGGCTGTTGATGGTATTGATGTAGTTGTTCCGAAGGGGGAGTTTGTTGCGGTTATGGGACCTTCTGGAAGTGGGAAGTCTACTTCTATGAATTTAATTGGGAGTCTTGATGTTCCTACGAAGGGACATATTTTTTTGGATGGGGAAGATATTTCGTCTTTTAGCGAGTCTGACTTAGCGCAACTGAGAGGTAAAAAAATTGGTTTTATTTTCCAGCAGTTTAATTTAATTCCTACTTTGACAGTGAGAGAAAATGTTATGTTGCCAATGAGTTTGCAAGATTATGATGACTTTGAGAAGGAGGAGAGAGTTAAGGAGCTTTTGAAGAAAGTTGATTTGTCAGATAGAGGACATCATCATCCTAATGAGATTTCGGGAGGTCAACAACAGAGAGTTGCAATTGCTCGTGCTCTGGCTAATGACCCTGAGGTTATTTTGGCTGATGAGCCGACTGGGAATTTGGATACTTCTACTGGTGAAAAGGTTATGGATGTTTTGAAGCAGTTGAATAAAGATGGTAAGACGATTGTTATGGTTACTCATGATCCAGATTTGGCTAAGGAGTATGCGAATATTGTTTATTGGCTGAAGGATGGTAAGATTGAAAAGGTTACTGGAAAGAAAAATGGTTGGAGTAAATCTGCAAAGAAGAAATTAAAATGAATTATTTTAGGTTTGCTTTGAGGAATATAAAACATAAAGGAGTTAGAAGTTGGCTTACTTTATTAGGAATTTTTATTGGAATTTTGGCAGTGGTTTCTTTAATTACCTTGGGAACTGCAATGAAGACGGCGGTTAGTTCTCAGTTTGGCGTTTCTTCTACTGAATTAATAAGTGTACAGGCAGGAGGTTTGCAGTATGGTGCCCCTGGTTCTAATGTTGTTAATCCTTTAACTACTAAAGATGTGGAAGCGATTGGTAAACTGAGTTCGGTTGAATTTGCTGTTGGAAGAAATATAGAGACAATAACTTTTGAGTATAACGACCGCTTGGAGGTTTTGTCTGCGTTTTCTATACCTGAAGATTATGAGAAAGAAGTTTATGAAGTTACAGATGATATTGAGGCAGAGTATGGGAGATTATTGAAAGATGGAGAGAGTGGCAAGGTTATTTTGGGCAGTAATTTTTATGATGGAATGGATTTTGAGAAAAAGATTGTTCCGGGTAAAGATGTTTTAATTAATGATGAAGAGTTTGAAGTTGTTGGAATTTTAAAAAAGAAGGGGAGTTTTATTTATGATGGAACTGTTTTTATGTATGAAGAAGAATTGAGTGATTTGGTTGGAAACGGGGAAAGTGTCGATATTATTGATGTTAAGGTTAAGAGTAAGGATTTGATTGATAGGGCGAAGGAAGATATTGAGAAGTTGTTAAGACAGAGAAGAGATGTTGCTGTTGGGGAGGAGGATTTTGAGGTTACAACTCCTGAGGCTTCTTTGCAACAAGTTAATGAAGTTCTTGGAGGAATTCAGGCTTTTATTGTCATTATTGCTTCAATTTCAATTATTGTTGGTTGCATAGGTGTTGCAAATACTATGACTACTTCGGTTTTAGAGAGGCGGAAAGAGATTGGAATTATGAAGGCAGTTGGTGCGAGAAATTCTCAGATATTTAGGCAGTTTTTAATTGAGTCTGGATTTTTGGCATTGATTGGAGGGATTTTTGGAATTGTGCTTGGTATTTTGATTGGTTTTGGGGGAACTTTTGCAATTAATTCTTGGCTTGGAACTTCTATTATGCCAAAGTTAGATTTTGTTTTGATATTTTTAGTTTTGGCTGGAAGTTTTTTGGTTGGAGCTTTGGCTGGAATTTCGCCTGCTATGAATGCTGCTAGACAAAATCCTGTGGAGGCACTTAGAGGATGAAAGATTTTGAAATAGATGTTTCAGGAGAGGATTTGCTTAATAAAGATTATACAATTTGTATTGCTGATAAAAATAGTTTGATAAGAGGATTTAAATTTTCAGAAAAATTAGTTAAGGATTTGTGTTCTAGATATGGGCAGGGATTTTATAGATATAAGAAATCAAAAAAAGGAAAGGCTAATTTTAGAGTTAGATTATATTGTGTTGTTGTTTATTATTTAATTGAATCTTTGAAGGTTAATAGTTATTCTTTAACTATTTGTAGAGATTTTAATGGAAAAGAAAATGATATTAGAGAAAATTTAAAAGCTTTATTTAAGAAAAATAACTTATATTTAACTGAGAGTATCTTTTTTACAAAATTAGATAAAAATTCAAATGCTCACAAATATGCTTTTTTAATGAGAGAAGATAAAAAGAATCAACTTCCCAATTATATTGAAATTAAATTAGAAGATTTTGAAAAATGGTTAATAAAATAAAAGTACCAAGGGGCACTACAAAGAGTGTCGCTACCCTAGTTTACCCCTCTGGGATCAGCCAAAGCCTACCAGACGAATTCCCTAGCAATTGGTACATATTATTTAGGATAAGGTCATATTTAAATTTTTCTGAGAGGGTTTCTGAATGAACTTAGAATCAATAAAATATTCTTTGAATAATTTGAAACAGAGAAAGACAAGAAGTTTGTTTACAATAATTTCAATTTTTGTTGGGATAGTTACGATATTTATCTTTATTAGTTATGGGGTGGGACTTTATGCATATGTTGATGAGGTTAGTTCTGGGAGTTCTGCTGATAAGATTTTAGTTCAAGCGAAAGGGACTGGATTTGCTGGTTTGGATACTACAATTAAATTAACAGATGATGATTTGGAAGCTGTTCAGGATACCGCTGGAGTTTATGATGCTACGGGGGCTTATTTTAAGACAGCTGAAGTTAAACAGGGGAAGGATGTTATTTATACTTTGATTTTTGGTTTTGACCCTAAGAAGCCCTTGGTGATGGATATTTCTAATGTTGATATCTATAAAGGAAGAAATTTGCAGTCTGGTGATGAGGGTAATGTTGTTTTAGGTTATAATTATATGATTAAGGATAAGATTTTTTCTCGGGCTTATTCTTTGGGAGAGAGTATTGAAGTTCAGGGAAAAGATATGAAGATAATTGGATTTTATGACGAGGTTGGAACTCCGCAGGATGACGCACAGATTTATGTTACGGATGAGTATATGGAAGAACTTTATTCTAATTTGAGCTACAACTGGATTGTTGCAAAGGTAGATGTTTCTAAAATTGACAAGATTGTCGAGAATATTGAAGATAATTTAAGAGATGAGAGAGGATTAGAAGAGGGTAAGGAGGATTTTTTTGTTCAGAGTTTTGAAGATATGATGGAAACTTATACCAATGTTCTTGATATGATTGTTGGTTTTATTATTTTGATTGCGTTTATTTCGGTTGTTGTTTCTGCAATTAATACAGCGAATACAATGATCACTTCTGTTTTAGAGAGGCGGAAAGAGATTGGAATTATGAAAGCTGTTGGTGCGAGAAATGCGAATATTTTTAACATATTTTTATTTGAGAGTTCTTTCTTAGGATTTATTGCAGGTGTTTTAGGAGTTTTAGTTGGTTGGGGATTGTCTATTTTAGGAGATGTTATTTTGAATAATTTAGGTTATGGATTTTTAAGTCCAAAATTTTCAGTTGTATTATTTTTAGGATTAATTTCCTTTGCTGTTTTAACAGGTGCTATTTCAGGAGTTGCACCAGCTTTGAAAGCTTCAAGAACAAATCCAGTTGATACTTTGAGGTATGAGTAGAATTAGATGGATAAGCTTAATGCTTATGCAACTTCTTCTTTTTATCTTTTTTCTTTTTGTGTCTTCTATAGAATATAAAAACAATTACTCCAAGAGCAACAATTATCCAAAACCAAGGAAATGATTTATCTCCGTTTCTGCCTGTGAAATATTCTGAATCAAACTCAACTTGTTTTGTTATGCTTCGTCTTTCATTAATTGAATCTGTGTAAAGAATTGTTACTTCAATTTCTCCGTTTTTAGGAATAGCTTCAAAATCAGCTGAAGTGTATTCATTTGAATCTAAATCTCCAACAACTTTTTTATTAGAACCTTTTATCTCAACATTATCTTGTTTTGGTATTTCCAGAGTTAAAGCTTCAACATCAACATCTTCAATATTTAAGATTTCAAAAGTTAAGGTTTTAGTTTCATAGCTGTAATCTTTTACATAAATTTCAAAATCAGCTTTTGTATCTTTAATATTAATATCAAATTTTTTTAGAATTCCTGCTAAACCTGCTGTGCTTGATATTTTAACTTCGAGAGGAGTGTCTCCGTCTAAGGCATCTCCATCAATTCTCAATGTATAAGGTGCAACATAAAATGAGCTGTAATCTTTGCTGTAAGTTCCAGAATTTATTGTAATGGGATTTGTTGAACCAGGGTCAATAGAAAAAGGATATTCTTCTTTTACTTCAAAATTAACTATTCTACACTCAGGGTTTTGCACACCTGTTATCTGAAAAACTACATCTACTTCTTCACCGGGAATTGCAGGATAAGGGTCTTGATTGATTAAGGAAACATCTAAACTACAAGTTGAACTTACAAAAGCAATACTAAAAATTATCAAAGCTAATATTGACACACTCTTTTTCATGTTAGTATGTGATTTTTATTATTTTTAAAACTTACCAATAGCTTTTTAATGGGAGGAAATTTATTTATATGATGAATAAAAAATTTAAGAAAAGTTTTAACAAACCAAAAAGGGTTTCTGTTGAGAATGTTTCTGATTTAGGGAAGGAAAGAGTTGAACTTGTTGGAAAAATTAGTAGAGTAATTCAAACAGGCGGACCTACGATTTTTGTTCTTAATGATGGGACTGGTTCTTTATCTTTGAAGGGTTTTGAAGGACCTGGAGTTAGATCCTATCCTCAGATTAAAGAAGAAGATGTTGTGAAAGTTTCTGCTAAATTGGAAGAGTATCAGGGAGAAATGGAGGGAGAAATAAGTAAGATGTTTAAAGTCTCACAAGTTGAGCATAAGGATTTTTTGAAAAAGTTGGAGAGAATTGAGAAAGAGAGAGCGAGTGTTGATGCTCCTGAATTTTTGGTTAAGAACAAGATTTTGGACAAATTGAAGAAAGATTTTATTGAAGCTGCGGAGCAAATTAGATTAGCCGTTATCCAAGATAGACCAATTATTGTTAGACACCATAATGATACTGATGGGTATAGTTCTGGTTTTGCGTTGGAGAGAGCTATTTTACCTTTGATTGAAAAACAACATGGGGCTGAAAAAGCTGGGTGGGAGTTTTTTACTCGGGCTCCTTGTGCCGCTCCTTTTTATGAGATTGATGATTCGATTAGAGACACTGCAAATTCTTTAAGAAATGTTGCAAAATTTTCAAATAAAATGCCTTTGGTGATTATTGCAGATAATGGGTCTTCACCTGAAGATTTGATGGCTATTAAGCAGGGTAAAGTTCATGGTGCTGATTTTATTGTTATTGATCATCATGGATTTGATAAGGATGTTATTTCTAAGGAAGTTTTAGTTCACATTAATCCTTTTTTAGTTGGAGAGTCTGGTTCTTCGTATTCGGCGGGAATGTTGTGTGCTGAACTTGCAAGATTTATTAATGGTGATGTTGAGAATATTTCGCAAATTCCTGCAATGGCAGGTTATGCTGATAGAATTGATTTAGAAAATCCGGAAGTCATGAAAAAGTATTTGGAAATTGCAAGGAAAGAAGGTTATACAAAGGGATTGTTGAATGATATTGCTTTAGTTATTGACTATGTTTCTGCGAAGGTTAAGTTTATGGAAGTTAGAGAGTATATAGAAGTTTTATTTGGACAGCCGAGAAATAAACAGAAGCATTTAGTTGAGTTGATGGCCCCTTATATTAAAGAATTGGATAAAAAAGGATTGGCTATTGCAAATGCTAACGCAGTTCAAGAAGAAATTGGAAAAGTTGTTTTACAGAGTTTAGATATCGAGGGAAGTTTTCCTGGATTCGGATTTTTTCCTAAGCCTGGAAGAGCAGTTGGTTTAGTTCATGACGATTATCAAGAGAAAGAAGATTGTAAGAGTTTGGTTACAATTGGAGTTATGAATACTGCAATTACAATTCGGGCAACGGATGAAGCTAATTTTTCGGTACATGAACTTATTGGGTTTTTGAATAAGAAATTACCTAATGCTTTTGTTGAAGGTGGAGGACATAAGAATGCTGGTTCTATTAGTTTTTTACCTAACAAAAAAGAGGAAGTTGTTCAGTATCTGAGGGAATTTATTAAAAGTAGATAAATTTATATATTTTTTATACTTGGTTTTTTCATGAAATATTACGCACAGAAACCATTTCAATTTAGGGAAGATAAACAAAGAGAAAATTATGATATGACTCTTAAGAAATATTTTTTAGCCTCGTCTTTTGCTATTCTTCTTGGTTCGGGTCTGATTGGAGGTTGTAATTACCTTAAAGATGATGCATCGAGGGAACTTGTTAAGAAAAATATTGAGAGAACTGTTAATAATTTTGGGAACGCTGTAAAAAATATTTTCTAAGATTACATTCCCCACTCTTCGTTGTTCTTTCTTTTGATTTCTGCAATTTCAGAAAGTGTTTTCATTTCTTCTGAAGAGAGTAAGTCTTTGTTTTTTTTGAAACTTCTAAACTGAGATTCTGATATATCTGTGTATAGAATATTCTTGTCTTTTAATTGTCTCTCGTAGTTTGTTCCTGAGACAGATAGTGCAATTTCCATTCCTGATTTTGCTTCATCTATGTTTTTTCTTTCGTGTTGAATTGCCTTTGTTTTTCCGACTTTTTCTCCCTGTTCGTTGATTAAATTTAAGTCCTTTTTCAATTTTCCAGCTTCAATTTTTACTCCAAAGATTGTGGGATTTGTATTTCTAAAAACATATTCGTGCAATATTTTTAATTTGCAAATTGTTGCAAGACCCATTAATCTTTTTTTCTCTATTTCATTTGCTTTTTGTTGCCTGAATTCTACGGAGTTTTCAATTAATTTGTATACAACTTCATCTGTGAAAATTTTTATTTTCTTGTCTTTTGCAAGTTCTTTTGCATCTTCGTCAATTGAAACATTGAATCCTATTATTAAAGCATCTAATTCGTTGATGTCTAAATTTGCCTTTCCAGATATTATATCTGTTTTATTTATGTTTCCTATTCCTGCTTTTACCACGGGAATTTTATGTTGTTTTAGTAAAACTAAAAGTGCTTCTAAACTTCCTAAAGAGTCAGCCTTTGCTATTATTCCTTGTTTATCTGTTTTTATCACTTCTCCAATTTGTTTTTTGAATTTTTCGATTAATTCTTCTTTATTATTTTTGTAAATTTCGAAGGGCATTCCCGGAAGGATATTTTCTTTTTCAATTAATTGCATTCTTATTCCCGTAGCCGCTTGAACTGAATTTGTTGTTTCGAATTTTGTCGAGAGGGGTTTTATTTTCTCGAGAATTCTTGTTTTTGAAATTATTATTGGATTTTGAGGGTCAAGTGAGGCTATTGCTATTTCGTCGGATTTTTTCAGTTCTCCGTCGTAAAGTATTGCGTCGTTGTAGCTTGTAGATTTTTCTTTTTTTACTTCAAGCATTACTCCCTTGGGTTCTTTTCCTAATTTTAGTTTGTCCGTTAAGAATTTTTGACTTAAACCACAGAGAGTTAAAATTAATTCTGAGATTCCTTGTTGTGTTCTTGCAGAAGTTGGAATCATTGCAATTTTTTTTGTGAAGTCTTCTATGTTGTAGAATAAATCTGAATCAAATCCATAGGAATTTAATGAGCCTATTATTGTCATATATCTTTCCATGAAAACGTTTTGGACGTTTTGTGCTTGAGATTCTATTGATTCTTTTATTGGAGTTTGTTCAGAGGGGGTTCTCCAGCCGGAGATATTGTCTATTTTATTTAGTGCTATGACAAAAGGTGTTTGATTGTGTTTTAAGATTTTTATTACTTCGGCTGTTTGGGGTTTTATTCCTTCGTTTACGTCAATTACTAAAACTGCTAAGTCTGCCAGACCTCCGCCACGTTTTCTTAAGTTGGTGAATGCTGCGTGACCTGGAGTATCAATCAATAGAAATCCTGGGATGTTGAGATTTATTCCTGAAGTTTTAATTAAAGGACATGCTTTCTTCAATTGCTCCAGAGGGTAAGATGTGAAAGATATTTTTTGGGTTATTCCTCCCTTTTCTCCCTCTTGGATAGAGCTTCCTCTAAGGCAATCTAGAATTGATGTTTTTCCGTGATCAACATGACCACAAACGGTTACAATTGGTTGTCGAATTTTCATAAAAGAAGTAGATGATAACGGATTAAAAATGTTTTGAAATAGGAATTTTAAATAAAAATGGAAAGATAAAAACCGAAGTTCAATCTTTCCAAAAATTTTTAACCGAAGTTAAAAATTATCTAACCGAAATTAGACTTATTTATTATGAAAACACCCTTTATAAGTCTTTTTTGTAATTGCTTAGTTCTTACAAATAGATTAATTATCAAAATCTTTATAATGTTTGAATAAGTGGCTTTTATATGGGGAAAAAGGAACAGTTTAAATTTAGAACTTCGAGGAAAACTTACATTCCTTTTTATTTGATGGTTGTTTTTTTGGCAGTTTTGTTGTTTTTTTTGAGCAGGGATGGTTTTAAGGTTGAGCCGGTTATTATCGGGGCAGGAGTCATTTTTCTTATTGTTGTATTGAATCTTACTGAAACACACAGGATAAGTAGCAGTTATGAAGTTGCTTCAGATAGTTTGACCTGTACTTATGGGATTTTAAATAAAAAAGTGAAAAAGGTTGATTATTTTGCTATAAGTGATATGTTTGTAAATCAGACTTTTTGGCAATGGCTTTTTGGTTATGGAGATATAGATATCCAATTATTTTCAAGAGAAAATAAATCTTCTATAAAAAATATTAATAAACCCTTAAAGTTTATTAGTGTTATAGAAAAAATGATGGCAGAAAAAAGAGAAAAATGAAAAAAGCAAAAAATCCTTATGAAACTGAGAATTCTTTTGATGAGAAGACAATTATAGTCGTATTTTTTATCGTTCTATTGATTGTTATCGCATTTTTTGTTTTTTTTAAGAGCGATATAACTGGGAAGGTTGTTAGAGCCGATTTTTTTTCGAATGATAGTTTAGATTTTGAAGCGGATTTGTCTATTCCCTCTCTTGAATTAAAAGATAGTTTTGAGGAGGTTAGGTTGTCCGGTATTTCTGGAGCTAATTTTAAGATAGAAGATGTTGGAGCGGGATTATTGAATTTTGAGAATGAAATTGTGCTGGAAAATTTTGAAGGAGAGATTTCTTTTGGTTCTGATAGGATTGAAATTTTAGAGGGTAAAGCAGAAAAAGTTTTCATTAACGGAAATCCTTTTTATATCGAAGATGATAAAATTGAGGTTGAAATTTCTAAATCAGTTTCATACGATTCTTTAACATTAAGTGATGTTTATCTTAAAAAGTTGGATTATGTTGCTTCTGGAAGTATGGATGTTGAGGATAATATTTTTAATTTGGATAATGAGAGAGTTTTGATTAAAGATTTCTATGGTAAATTAGGTGTTTCGGGGACTGCAATTTTTGAGGGTTCTGTGACTAGTTTGGAAGTGAAAGGAGATTCTCAGGTTTCTATTTCTTAAGATGGAAGATATTTTTGAGTTAAATGAAAAATATGATTTGGAATTGAATAAAGTTATTAAAAAAATTAATGACGAAAAGGCTAAATTGGTTTTATTGCAATTTCCTGATGGTTTGAAACCTTACGCTACTTCTGTTGTGGATTATTTGAGAGATAATACTAAAACTGAATTTTTAATTTGGTTTGGAACTTGTTTTGGTGCTTGTGATACTCCTGTTTTGCCTCAAGACGTTGAGAAAAAAATTGATTTGTTTATTCAGTTTGGGCATAATAAGTTGATGCCTAGTTATTGAAATTTTACAGCCAGCCCATTAGAAGGCTAAGTCCCACTACAAATAATAAAATTCCTGCGATTAAGTGAAGCCATTTTATGTTTCTGTCTTTCCAGCCCGAGACGTCTTGGATTTTTGCAAATCCAAAGTATACTGCAAGTGTTATTCCAATCATTGGTAGGACAAATAGAATATTGTAATATAATAACCATGGAAGGGCAGTTAAGAATCCTAGTTCTGAGAGTATTCCTGAAGCTATTATGTAGGGACCTATTGTACAGGGCAGTAGGAAAATTGTTACGATAAAACCAATTACGAATGCCCCGAACGGCGAAGTAATCTTGCTTATTGTTCTTTTAGCTTTTGGACGCATAAAGATTGGCATCTCGGTCGCTATTCCTCCTGGTTTGTATAAGAAGAAATCTTTTATGTTCAGAGCACCGATTATCATAGCTAAAATCCCTAATCCATTGTATAAAATATGTGAACTTTGTCTAATCCATTCTGCGAATAATTTGAAGAATTGGATTATTATTGCTCCATAGAATAGGTATCCTACAAAAACTGAAGCTACGAAAGCTAGTCCCGAAAATAAAACTTTTTTTCTTTTGTCTGGATTTGCAACAAGGATTGTAACTAAAACCATGGTCAAAACTGCAATTGCACAAGGATTTACTGAATCTGCTAATGCAAGTGAGGTTATTTTTGCAAGTGAAAATGTCTCTGCCATTTTAACAATTTGTTAGTTCCATTAGTTTTTCAACTGATTTTGTTCCGAGGTGCTTTTCTCCATTAATCTCCCATGTTGGAGTTCCTTGAACTCCTTCATCTATGCAAGTTTGAGTATCATAAAAACAATCTATTGTGTTTAAGTATTGATAATTTTCACCAAACATTTCTTCTTGACTTTTACATGCTGAGCACCCTAATTGAGTGTAGAGTATTGATTTTTCTCCTATACATTTTGCGATTTCTTTAGTTGTTTTCGTTTCTGGTTTTGAGGTTATTATAAATATTGATAAAACTATAACTGCAATTATAATTATTGTTGTAATCACTCTCATTTTTTTCTTTTTCATTTTAATTTATATTAAAAAATAGTTATAAATGTTTTGTTGTAATCACTCTTATTTTTTTATCTTTATTGCTTTCCCATTTACAATTGCATCTGCAACTTTTTTTCTTGCATTAGTTAGTATTCTTGAGAAAGTTGGCTGAGAAACCTCCATTTTTTGCGCTGCTTCGGTTTGAGGAATTTCTTTTACATCAACTAATTTAATTGCTTCTAATTCAGCATAATCTAAGACTGATTCTTCTAGTTCCATAATTCGTTTTCCTGAAGGTTTGAAGAAGAGGGCATTTGGCCGGCCTCTTACTCTTCTCCGTTTGCAAGGACGAGGCATTTTATTATCTCCTGCTTCTGAAGCCTCTTCCAGCACCTCTACCTTGTTTTCTTCCAAGTCCTGGTCTTTCTTGGGATTCTGCACCTTCGCAGTTGCCCATTTGTCTTCCAGTTTTTGGCCCTTTTCCTTCTGGTCCTGTTCCGTCTCTGTTTGGCATTTTTTTATTTCTCCTGCTCTTAGAGCTAATTTAGTTATTTTGAATAGGTATTCTTTATTTATAAATGTTTTGTTTTGAATAGATATTCATAAAAATAAAGTATAATAATTTTTAATAAGTCCTAAGATATATAATTTTATGATATTGAATTATAATAAATCTTTGAATGGTTCTTGGAGAAATAAGGAAGAAGTGCATTATTTTGTTCTTCCCAGGAAGAAGTCTTTTGAAAAAAATGTTTATGTTCGGCTCTTTTGGGATAAAGAAAATGTTCTTTGGAAGGCTTTAGTCGAAGGGTTTTATAAGAATGGGTTTAAATTTTGTAGGGGTCTTTTTGAGCTAGATAGGACAGCATATATTAATTTATGTAGGGGATTTAAGATTACTCCTGATATTGTAAATTATTCTTTTTTTAGAAATATTTTGTTGAAAAGTTCTCCGAGGGATTTAGAGAATTTGTCTAAATCGGGCATAAATAATTTTAAAAACGATAAATCTTTGATTTGATAATGAAAACATTAGTAATAAATGCGGGTTCAAGTTCAATAAAATTTCAGGTGTTTGAAGGCGAAGAATCTATTATTTCTGGATTGTGTGATGCAATTGGGTTAGAAAATTCTAAGATTAAGATGAAATTTAATGGAGAAAAAGAAGAATTGGAGCTTGAGCTTCCAGATCATAAAAATGCATTGAAAAAGGTTATTGAAATCCTTAAAGAGAAGAATTTATTTGATGGTTTGGGGAAAGTGGTTCACAGAGTTGTTCATGGAGGAGAGAAGTTTAAGAATACTACTTTGGTTGATGAGGAGGTTTTAGATGAGTTAAGAAATTTGATATCTTTGGCGCCGTTACATAACCCTGCAAACATTGAAGGGATTGAGGCGATGAAAGAGATTCTTCCAGATGTTAAACAAATTGCGGTTTTTGACACGGCTTTTCATTCTGAGATGCCTGAGGAGGCCTATCTCTATGGAACGCCTTATTCGTGGTATAAGGAACATGGAGTTAGAAAATATGGATTTCATGGTTCTAGTCACCAGTATGTTGTTGGAGAAGCAACTAAACTTTTGGGAAGTGCAGGGAAAATAATTAATTGTCATTTGGGTAATGGAGCAAGCGTTTGTGCTTTTGATGAGGGTAAATCTGTAGATACTTCTATGGGGATGACTCCTTTGGAAGGTTTAGTTATGGGTTCTAGGTCTGGAGATGTTGATCCTGGAGTTTTGATTCATATGATGAAGAAATGCGGATATAGTGCAGAGGAAATGGATAAACTTTTGAATAAAGAATCTGGTTTGAAAGGTGTTTCTGAATTGACTTCCGATATGAGGCCCTTGGAGGAGAATATGGATTCATGTGAAAAATCTGGCAGAGCAATGAAGGTTTATATGTATAGGTTGCTAAAAGTTATTGGTTCTTATGCAGCTGCGATGGGAGGTGTTGATGCTATTTGTTTTACGGGTGGAGCTGGTGAAAAATCTCCGATTATTCGAAAGTATATTTGTGATAAATTGAAATTTTTGGGCATTGAATTAGATGAGGAAAAGAACGAGAAAAATGAACTGGTTATTACGAATGATGATTCAAAAGTAAAAGTTTTTGTAATTCCTACGAATGAGGAATTGCAGATGGTTAGAAATTCTAAAGAAATTTAGTTTTGTGAATTGTAGTAGTTCTTATTTGAGTATTTTATCTTTTCCTGGAATTTTTTCTTTGTTTCTGTTTGAATATTTATTTTTTCGTGAGTATAAATTTTTGTAACTAGTTTTTTCAGCGTCATGGTAGGAGAGTGCCAACTCGTTACTTAAATATTATTATAATAAAAAATATATAAAAATAAATTATGCTTGATTAGTAATCTGGAAGTTCTTCCTGATTATTTTGGGTTCCTTCAGGTTCTTTTGGCTCTTCTGGAGCAGCTTCTTTCAAGTCTTCTGGATTGATTGAATTGATCAATTTTTTGAACTCTTCAAAATTTCCTCCAGGAATTCTCAATCCTTTCTTTGTAGGGCCAGTATATTTTTCGCCTGTAACGAATTCCCTTATATCAACACCTACTTTCCCGTTGTACTCTCGAATTCCAATAACAATCTCAGTTACTGAACCTTGAAATTCACCCTTATTTATTTTACCGATGTCTTTTTCCATATGGTGTTAAATTTAATTTAGTTTTTAAATATGTTGGTTATTTTTTAACTTCTCGTTTAAATGTCTGAAATAATCATGTTGATTTAGTTTGCTCATTTTTTCTACAATTAGTTCAGGAGTTGAATGCGCAATTCTTCCCAAGACTGGATTGTGATTTACAATTAATTCAAAGTCATTGTTTAAGCCAGTTGCTTCGATTCCGTCGATCCTGGTATTTTGAGATATACTCTTTTTTATTTCATGCCCTAAGTGGGTTGCAATGATCAAATAACAATTTTTGTTAATGTAGTATTCTGCCGTCGCTGAAATGATTTTTCCTGCTACTCCTGGTTCTGTTACGGCTTCTATTTCGTCTGCTAAAATTAGTGTTTTGTTTCCTGGTTTAATTTGAGACATTTGAGTTAATAGTGTTTCGAAAGCTCCTTTGGACATTGAACCTTTGTTTTTTGCGAAGTAATATATTTCTTCAAATAAAGGAAGTTTTATTTTTCCTGAAACCGGAAGTCCTAATTGGTATAATGAGATTAATTGAATTACATGTTCTATTAAAGTTGTTTTACCTCCTGAATTTGCACCTGTTAATATGGAGCATTTGTATTGTTGGGTTAGGTTGAATGAAATTGGGTGAGCATTTTGTAAGAAAATATTTTTTGAGTTTTCAATGTATAGTTCATGTGAGTTTTCAATAAATTCGTGTTCTTGTTCAATGAACTTTGAAATTCCTGCGATGAAATCAAAGAGAATTAATTTGTTTGAAAGTTCGTTTAATTTTTTTGGAATTTGTTTTAGTTGTTCAGAGTTTTCTTTGATTGATTCTGCTTTGTTTGAGAATTGATTTGAAGATTGTTGTTTGATTAATCTTTCAAGTTCTTCTTGGTCGATTGTGGAAGGAATTCCAATATTTATAACTTGTAATGGAAGATTGTATTTTTTTATTTGGTCTTGGATTAGTTCTTTCAGATTTTCTGGAATTACTTCTTTGTTTAACATTGCAACTAGGGATTCTCCTGAGATTGTCTGTTTTTTTAGTTCTTCGTAGACTTCTTGATTTATTTTTTCAACTATTTCCTCCACTTTTTCTGGTTCAAGAATTTCGGTTTCACTTTCTTGAGTGAGGGGAATTAGTTGTTTTAGGTCTGAAATTAATTGGGTTAAGTCTGTGCTTAAATTTTTGTTTGAGAGTATTTCGAGGTTTTTTATCCAGCCAGAGAATTTTTCTAAATATCTTTCGAGGTAAGCTTCTTCTATTGAATTTAGGAAAACTGCTTGGGGAAGTGATTCTAGGGCTATGCCGAATTCAGGGCAGTCTAGAACTTGGACAACATCTCTTGATTCCAGTAACGAAACATCTGTTTCAGAGATTAGTAACTGTGCAGGACAATTCATTTCTTTTAGTTGGTTGAAAGTGTCTGCGTCTTCTGTTACAACAATTACATCGTATTCTGGTTTCCAAGTTGGCCTTGGTTTGGCTAGGTTTTCCAGAAAATTGTTTTCTATTTTTCCTAATGATTTTATTTTTTTGAAGAATTCTTGTCTTTGATTTATTTCTTGTAAAGAGTTTGTGAAGTTAAAGAAGTGAAATAGGTTTGGAGTGTCTGGGAATGTGAAATTTTGGTTTATTTTTGAAAGGACTTTTTGATGTGTTGCTTTTGCATCTTGCGTTTTGAAAATGCTTCTCTGTCCAGTTCGAATTATTGTTTTAGATTCATTGAATGGAGAAAGATTGTATTCAGATATAAATTCAAGTAACCCCTTTTCCATGTATTTGAAAATTGAGATTTGTTTTTAAGAATTTATATTATAGAAGCTTTAATTATTTTAACTTCTTCTAGAGGTTTATCTTGAGCGTTTGTTTCAACTTCTCCTATTTTATCTACAACATCTGTTCCTTCGATTACTTTTCCGAAAGCAGGATGGTTATTGTCTAGGTAATTATTATCTATAAGGTTTATAAAGAATTGTGAACCGCCTGTGTTTGGTCCTGCGTTTGCCATTGAGATTGTGTATTTGTTGTTTTTATTTCCTCCTGCGTGTGTGAATTCGTCTTCGATTGTGTATCCTGGTCCGCCCATTCCTGTTCCTGTTGGGTCTCCACCTTGAATCATAAAGTCTTCAATTATTCTGTGAAAAATTACTCCATCGTAGAAACCTTCTTTTACTAGTTTTTCGAAGTTGCCTGTTGTTATTGGCATATCATTGTAAAGATTAATTACGATGTCTCCGTGTGTTGTTTCTAACTTTACTTTTGTCATTTTATCTTGTTTGTTTGCATAAATTATGCCTGCTGTTAATAATAAAACTACCAGCATTATAAAGATTATTGAAGTTTTGTTTATCTTCATTATTGTAGGTTTGAAATTTAGTATATAAATTTTTTCTATAATCTTTAAAAAAGAGTTTGATTTTTTATTCCCCTGAAAGATGGAATTGATTGTTAATGAGGTGTTTTTGGATGAAGGGGATTTGTTTGAGAAACTTGAAAAGAAAGATTTTGACTCTGAAGAATTGCTTCAGTTGAAAGTTGAGTCCGATCAGATTGCAAAAGATTCAGAGATTTCGGAGTTGATTTCTTATCATGATATTAAGAAAAATTTAATGTATGAATTGCCCCATCAGTCTGATGGCGCCTTGAGGATTTTGAGAGATTTTAATGGGACTGCACTTTTGGCGGACGAGGTTGGTTTAGGTAAAACTATTACTACGGGGATGGTTTTGAAAGAAGGACTTGCTCGAGGGATTTTACAGAAGATTTTAATTGTTGCTCCGCCTTCTCTTGTTGACCAGTGGGTTATTGAATTAAGAGAAAAGTTTGAACTTGATTTTAAGATTATTGAGAGTGAAGAAGATTGGGATAATGTTGATTTTGGAATTGCTTCTTTAGATAGGGTTAAAATTTACAATAGAAAACAGAATAAGTATAGGCATGAGAAAGCACATAAAATTTCATGGGATTTGTTAATTGTGGATGAGGCACATAAATTAAAATCTAAGTCGAGTATCCGTTGGAAGTTCATTGATAAGATTCAGAAGAAGCGTTTTTTGATGCTTACAGCGACGCCATTTCAAAATGATTTATTGGAATTATATAGCTTGTTGCATTTATTGAAGAGAGGACATTTAGGAACGATTAAGGAATTTAGAAAGAAATTTTTGCATAGAGGAAATAAAAGACATCCATTGAATCCTAAAGAATTGAAGAGAAAATTGGAAGAGGTTATGGTTAGGAGAGTTAGAAGTCAGACGAGTATTGATTATAAAAATAGGATTCCTCGAATTGTTGCTGTTGACATGACTCCTGAAGAAAAGGAAATTTATGATGCCACTTGTGAGATGATTAAGACCCAGTATTTTGCGGCTAATGGAGATCCTATAAATGGGAAATTGATTGTATATGCTTTGTTGCCTAAAATTACTAGTTCATCTTATTCTGCAATTGAATCTCTCGAGAGAATTATTAATGATCCTAGATATCATGATAAGACCAAGGAAATTGCTCAGAAGATTTTGGATAAATATAAAAATTTGAAGAAAGATTCTAAAATTGAAAAGTTACTTTCCATTGTTAGGGAAATTTTAGCAAGGAGTAACGACGAGAAAATTTTGATTTATACTCGACATCCTACGACTTTGAAGTATATTGTGGATAAATTGAAGCCTTTTAATTTGAAAATTATTGAATTTCAGGGAGGATTGGATAGGGAGGAAAAGTCTCGGAGAATCCAAGAGTTTAAGGAAGGGAAAGCAGATATTTTGATTTCTACAGATACGGGTGCAGAGGGTTTGAATTTTCAGTTTTGTAGGAATTTGATTAATTATGATTTGCCCTGGAATCCAATGTCGGTTGAACAGAGGATTGGTCGTTTGGACAGGATTGGTCAGCAGAGAGATATGAATATTTATTCCCTTGCTACGAGAGGGACAATGGAAGAACATGTTGTGGATTTGATTATTAACAAAATGTGTTGTATTGGTTGTGTTATTGGAGAGTTGCCGATTATTTTATTTAATCTGGGGTTAGATGGCTCCACACAAAATGGTTATAATAAAATTGAAGAGATGTTGATGAATTCATTTATTGATTCGAAGAATAATTTGGATATCTTTTCAAAGAATGTCGAGGAGATTGCAAAAATTGTTCAGAAAGGAGTTTCAGATTATTCAGAAGATAAGGAATTTAATAAGGGAGTTTTAGATGGCTCCACACAAAATGGTTATAATAAAATTGAAGAGATGTTGATGAATTCATTTATTGATTCGAAGAATAATTTGGATATCTTTTCAAAGAATGTCGAGGAGATTGCAAAAATTGTTCAGAAAGGAGTTTCAGATTATTCAGAAGATAAGGAATTTAATAAGGGAGTTTTAGATGGATCCTAAAAAAATTGGTTTGTTTAGTGAAAAATTCTTTAAGAATTTAAATTGCGAAGTTTCTTGGATTGGAGATTCTTTAATGGTTCGAAAAGTTAATCCTCGTTTTGAAAAATTTTGTGGGAAGAAAGGACCATATAAATTAATTTTTTATGGAACTCCTAAGGATGAAGAAATTTTGGTTGATACAAGTAGTTTTTTGTTAAAAGCAATGAATGATTATTTGAGCGATAGAGGGAGGACGACTTTATTGAAGATAAATTTTAATCTTGATGAAAAAGAATTAATTTCTAAAAAATTTCCTTTGATGAATTGTAAGATTGAGAAAGTTACAAAAAGTCCGAGTTATAATTATTTTGAAAGGTTTTCATTTTCTACGACTTACCAGTATTTAAATGAGAAGGAGCAGATTGCAAATTCCATTTATGTTAGAAATGGAGAGGTTTTTGATTTTAATTTGAAGGGTTATGGTGTTTCTGAGGGTAATAGGAGAGATTTGGAGTTGAAAAATTTGGAAGGAGATTATGAAATTGCAAAATTGAGATTAAGAGATTTAACTGAGAAGAAAACTTTTGAAGTTAAGGAGAATCTTAGAGAGATTTTAAATAAAGAAATTGAGAGGATAAAAGAGCATTTTGTTGTGCAAGTTTCAGAGTTTAAAGAGGAAATTTCAAAGAATCGTAAGCAGATAGAAGAGTTAGAAAATTCAGAGGATGTTTCAGAGGAAGGGAAAAGGAAAAAGATTGAAAATTTGAAAAATAATTTGGAGAAATTAGAAAGTGACGAGGAGTTCACTAAGGCAAAGAAAGAAGAAAATCATTTTATTAAGAGTGAGGTTAAGAAACATTCTTTGAATATTATTAATAAATTGATTAATACCGCGATTGTTTATTATCCTTATTATATTTACAATGTTTCTATTAAATCAGATAGCGCTCAAAGAACAATTCAAATTCGCTATGATCCTTTTGAGAAAGAGTTTTCTAAGATAAAATGTAATTCTTGTGGAAAAGAGGTTGAAGAGATTATTTTGTGTTCTTCAGGACATTTGACTTGTCGTGAGTGTGGCGATAGGTGTGGTTGTTGTAGGGATGTTTTTTGTAAGAAATGTGTTTCAAAGAAGTGTGAGAAATGTGGTGAGACTATTTGTTCTAAGTGCATTGTTAGATGTTCTGTTTGCGGCAAGACTATGTGTAAGAGTCATGGAAATTTTATTGAGGGTTCTAGTAAATTTGTTTGTAATCCGTGTATGAAGAAATGTTCGAAATGTGGGAAAATAATAGATCGTTTGAATTTGAAAAAAGATTCTTCTGGAAGAGATGTTTGTTTGAAGTGTTATAGCTTAGATGCAAGTAATCGGACTTTGAAGGGGATTTTTAACAATTAATCCTTCATTTCGATTTTAATGTTAACGTTCTTAGGAATCTGCATTTTCATAACGTGTCTTAGGATTTTGTCATTTGCTGGAAGATCAATCAGTCTTTTATGAATTCTCATTTCGAAATTGTCGAAAGTTGCTGTTCCATCTCCACATGGAGACTTTCTTGTTGTAACTTTAAGTTTTTTAGTTGGTAGTGGAACAGGTCCTGAGATTACAACTCCTGATTTTTTAGCCACTTCTCTTATAGAATTACAAATAGAATTAAGCATTTCTATATCTACACTATCTAGTTTTATTCTTACTTTTGGCATATTAGAATTACCAAATATTGATTTAAAAACCTTTTTATAGTGATTTTTTTTAGTATATGCAAAGAGGAAAATGGAACCGATATTTTTTCAGTTAGCGGCAATATTGTTGATAGCATTTATTGTATCATATATTGTTAAATCTTTGAAACAACCTGTTGTTATCGGGTATATTTTGGCAGGTGTTTTAATTAGTCCTTTTCTTATTAAGTTTGGGGCTACTACGGAGATTATCCATATTTTTTCTAAGATAGGTATCGCTTTTTTGCTTTTCATTGTTGGATTGCATTTGAATCCGAAAGTTATTAAAGAGATTGGAGTGCAATCTTTGCTGATTGGTTTGGCACAGATTATTTTGACATTTGGTCTGGTTTTTCTTTTATCTTATTTTGTTTTAGGTTTAGAAGTTGTAAGCTCGATGTATGTTGGAATTGCTCTGGCCTTTAGTAGTACAATTATTATTATGAAACTTCTTTCTGATAAACATCAGCTTGATTCTCTTTATGGTAAGCTTGCTATTGGAATTTTGATTATCCAAGATTTAGTCGCTGTTGCAGTTTTAATGTTTGTTTCTTCTATGGACACTATGGGTTCTGAATCGACTGCTTTTAGTGGTTTGCTCTTTGGAGCAGGAGCAATTGTTCTCTTGTTCTTGTTAGGATTTTTTATTTTGCCTAGACTTATGAAGAGTGTTGCTCGTTCTCAGGAACTTTTATTTTTATTTTCTATTTGTTGGTGTTTTTTGCTTGCAGCTTTGTTTAGTTATCTTGGTTTTTCAATTGAAATTGGGGCTTTGCTTGCGGGAATGATTTTGTCACTTTCTCCATATAGTACGGAAATAAGTTCAAAGATTCGTCCGTTGAGAGATTTCTTTCTTATAATTTTCTTTATAATTTTGGGTTTGAATATACAAGTTACCAATCTTTCTTCAATAATTGTGAATGCAGTTATTCTTTCAGCATTTGTTTTAATTTTTAAACCGATAATTTTGATGTTTTTTATGGCATTATTCCAGTATACTAAGAGAACTAATTTTTTAACTGGAACAACTCTTGCTCAAATTTCTGAATTCTCTTTGATTGTTTTGACTTTAGGTGTTGCAGCAGGACATATTCCAGTTGAAATTTTGTATACTTTAACATTGACACTGGTAATTACAATTTTTGCTTCGAGTTATATGATAATTTATTCGAATAAGTTTTATCAAAAAATGTTCAAATTCGCTTCGGTGTTTGAGAGAAAGAAAATTAAGAAAAGTAGAAAGATAAAGAAATATTATGACACTATTTTATTTGGTTATAATAGGATTGGATTTAGCATTTTGAAATCTTTGAAGAAGTTGGATAAAAAATATTTGGTTGTAGATTTTAATCCAGACACCATTGGTAACTTGAATAAGTTTAGAGTTCCGTGTTTATATGGGGATGTTGATGATGTTGAATTATTGGATGAACTGCCTTTGGAGAATGTTAACTTAGTTATATCTACCATGCCAGATTTTGAAACGAACTTCCTTTTAATTGAAACTGTTAGATTAGTTAATGCTGATGCAGTTATTATTTGTAGAGCCCATACGGTTGAAGATGCACTAGAACTTTACAAAAAAGGAGCGGATTATGTTTTGACTCCGCATTTCTTAGGAGGAGATTTCTTATCTAAGACAATTAAGGATAATAAAGATAATCGAAAGAAGTATGAAGTTTTGAAGAAGAAACATTTGAAAGAGTTGAAAGATATTTCAAAACATAGTCAGGGAAGATTAAGGATTGATAAACATTCTTGTGAATCTTTTAAGAAGTAGTTATTCTTCGTCTACTTTAGCTCCTAGGCCCATTACCGAAAGTATTGAGTCGAATATTCTTAGTATTATTTCTAGCAAAATTGCGAATCCTATATAGAAAGGTATCCTGTTAAAGAATAATGGCATTTGGGAGAATCCTGAGAATATTGTTTCAAGATGGAAGAATTCAGGATTAGTTAATGCAAGAGCTAGTAGTGCGAAAGGAATTGTCTTTGCTAAATCTTTTGCGAGGTCTTTTTTATAATAGGCAGTCATTCTTACGGCAGCCACGATTACAGCAGAAATTATTAGTATTGAACCAACTTCTAAGCTTTCTGTAACTAATATCAGTAAAATTGCGAAAATAGAGAATCCTAAAAATACAAGGAATGGACTTATTAGTAAATTTTCAAGGAAATAGAAAAAACCCTTTGAAAGTTTTGTTTCGGTCGAGACATTTCCTCGGAGGTTTAGTTTTATTATATCTTTTCTTGCGATAAATCTATAAAAATTCCAGATTATTATTGAGTAAGCAACTATTGCAAGTGTTAAAAGGAATAAATTTACAAAATCTCCAAGCCCAGTGGGAAGTGCTGAAAGAAATTCGTTGTAAAGTTGACCTATTTGTGAAGTCTGATTAACCACCTCTGCCATAATTTATTATTATTTTTTTAATTTATAAAGTTGTTGATATAATCTCTGTGAACACTAAATTTAAATATTGATGTTGATTATTTTTTTTATGATAGATATTAATTTGGTTAGAGAAAGTCCTGATCTTTTGAAAGAGAATATGAAAAAAAAGTTTAAGGATTCTAGGAAGGTTGATGAAGTATTAGATTTGGATGAGAAGTGGAAGAAATTAAAGTTTGATGAGGAACAATTAAGGAAAGAGAGGAATTCTATTTCTAAGAAGATTGCAGCGTTGAAAAAAGAGGGGAAGGATGCTTCTAAAGAAATGAAAAAGGCGAAAGCTATTCCTGAAAAGATTGAGGCTCTTGAAGAAAAGAGGAAAAAATTGTATGAGGATTTGAATAGTGCTTTGTCTGAGATTCCGAATATTATTTCTGATAATGTTCCAATTGGGAAGGACGAATCAGAAAATGTTGAGGTTAGAAAAATTGGGGATGTTAAGGATAAGGATGTTAAGAATCATGTTGAAATTGTTGAGGAATTGAATGTAGGAGATTTTGATTCTGCGTCGAGAGTTTCTGGAACTGGTTTTTATTATTTGGAAGGGGATTTGGCTTTGTTGAATCGGGCTTTGATTAATTTTGCTATTGACAAAATGATTGAGAAGGAATTTTTGTATGTTGAAACTCCCTATCTTTTGAGAGAAGAGATTATTGATAAAGTTACGGATTTAAATGACAAAGAACAGCAAATTTATTTGACGAAAGAGGATGATTTAGGTTTAATTGGAACTTCGGAGCATTCTTTGATTGGAAGGTTTGCGGGACAGGAAATTGATTATAATGATTTGCCTTTAAAACAAACTTCTTATTCTATGTGTTTTAGGAAAGAAATTGGTTCGCATGGGATTGATGAAAAGGGATTGTATAGAACTCACCAATTCAATAAAGTTGAGATGATTGTTATATGTAAACCTGAAGAGTCTGAGAATTTTTTTAGAGAGATGCAGGAAATAACAATTGATATTTTTAAAAGTCTTGAGATTCCTGTTAGAGTTTTACAGATTTGTTCTGGAGACATGGGTGATTTGAAGTATGAACAGGTTGATATCGAAGCTTGGAGTCCTCGTCAGAAGAAATATTTTGAGGTAGGCTCGTGTAGTAATTTGACTGAAGCCCAGGCTCGTAAGTTAGAGATTTATACTAGAAAAAATAATGAGAGGGTTGTTCCACACACTTTGAATAATACTGCTTTAGCTAGTTCTAGAGCGATGGTTGCAATATTAGAGAATAACCAACAGAAAGATGGTTCGATTAAGATACCTAAAGTCTTAGTTCCTTATATGCATGGAAAAACAAAAATTTCACGAAGGAATTAATTCAGAGGATTTGATTTCTGGAGGAGGGCATGATAGTGCTGCTTTATATCATGATAGATTGGTAGATAGAGAAGATGTGGATTATTGGGTTGAAGTCATTGGCGATAGACTTAAGGATAGGAGATTAGAGCATAAAATTTTGAAAATTAGAACAGGTAATTGGTGGAAGTTTGGAAATATTCGCTCTCGGATTATGAAAGCATATTATTCATGTATTGGCTATGAAATGAGTGATGTTAATTTATCTGGCAAGTATTTTAAGAAAACTCTGAGATAGATTTATATATTTTTTTGTTTTTGGTTTTTAATGGTTAAACAGAGGATTAAAAAAATTATAAGAATTGTTGTTGCTGATAGTTTGATGTTTAGTTATCAAATGTTCATAATCTTTGGTTTGTTAATGGTTATTGGGACTTTGATAAAATTATTGGGATATGCTGACTTTTCTTCAGATTGGTTTTGGTTCCTTGCAGGATTGGGATTAGTTGCTGAAGGAGGAATCGCTCTGATTAAACAGAGACGATTAAATGTAAATAGTGGAAAGATTCTTGCTTGATAGTAAGCTTTAAAAATCTCTGAGAGTATTCTAACTTTATGCCTCGATGGTCTAATGGCTATGACACTTGCCTGTCGCGCAGGTAATCCGGGTTCGATCCCCGGTCGGGGCGTATTCTTCTAAATCAGCACCATTATCTAATTAAAATAAAGACTTAAAAACACTAAAAACATGATAAAATAGTCTAACTTCGGTTAGGCGTGGAAGGTTGAACTTCGGTTTTTCCTTCCAATTTCTTTACTAAATTCCAGTATCAAAACACTTAAAAGAGAATTTTGCCTATTGGAATTGCTGAAAGGAGGTCAAAACAATATGGAAGAAGAACAACAAACACAAGAAACTTCTGAGGAGACTCAAGAAACTACTGAAGCTCCAGAGGAAAATTCTGAGGAAACTTCGGAAGCTCCAGAAATGGATGAATCTGAAGAAGAAGAAGAAGATTCTGAGGAAGCTCCAGAAAATCCTGAGTCAGAAGAATCAGAAGATAATGCTGAAGAAGACGCCTCAGAAGAGGAACCTTCAGAAGAATAAGTTTAATTTTTTATTTTTTTCTATTTCTTTTTATTTTTATCAACAAGTTTATATAATATAGTAGTAATATTTAGTTATGTTGAAAACATTTTTCAAAGTTTTTATTATGCTCTTAGCAATAGTTTTTCTGGTGCTTTATTTCTTTGTTCCGAGTAATACTGTAGAACTTTCTCAGGTTCCATCAAATTCTAATTTTACTTCGAACTTTGCGGGCTCTAGCCAGATGCAGTTTTATGAAAATATGCGATTCCCAAGTTCTGATATTTCATATAAAATTTATGATAGTTGTACAATAAAGAAAAAAGATGATATGCGAAGAGGTTTTCAGATTGTTGAAGATGCGACTTTGTTGACTTTTTATCCTGTTAGCAATAATGAACAAATAATGGTTACGTGTAATGATAAACAGGAGACGGATGGAACTTTATTCATTGCTGGGGAAGGTGGACCTACAAATATAACTAAGGCAGGAGAGTTTAATGTTATTCTTGCAGGAAAGATTCTACTTATTCGTGATTCGGAGTGCTCTAAGCCAAATGTGGCGATACATGAACTCTTACATGTTCTGGGGTTCGACCACTCTTTAAATACAGCAAATATAATGTATAATATCAGCGCGTGCTCCCAAGAAATTGGTGATGACACTATTAATTTAATTAATGAACTTTACTCAATTCCCAGCCATCCAGATTTGGTTTTAAATAAGGTTAGTCCAAAAATGCACGGGAAATACTTGGATGTGAATATGAGTATTAAGAACGAAGGACTTAAATCTGCGGGCTCGACAAGAGTTAAAATTTATGCGGATGATGAATTTATTGAAGAAATAGAGCTTGAATCTCTGGATATTGGTTTTGGAGTTAAATCCATTTCAAGAAATATTTTTGTTGGAAGAACTAATATTCAAACTCTGAAATTTGATATTGAAACAAATTATAAAGAGTTGGATAAAAATAATAATGTTATAGTTTTTGAAGTAAAAAAATAAATAATAAGAAGTAGCTCGGTTAATCTAATTCAAGACCTTCGATTTCCTCATCGAATTCATCGTTTTCGATTTCTTGTAACTTTTTTTCTTCATCTGTTACCATTTTAAATCCTCTTTTAATTTAATTTCTTTAGAACTATTTAATTTTTAAACATTTCTATGCAAAATAATATTGGGTAAACTATTTAAACTAAAAAGTTTGTTTAGTTTTTTGGAGTTCTAGTGATTGGTAGTCAATTTCTCTTATTCCTGTTTTGTATAATGAGGATATTTTTGCGTTAAATTTATTCTCTCCTTTTCTTAAGTGATAAGAATAACAATCGAGAGTAAAATTAACTATTTCAAGATATATTTCTTCTTTATTTTGTTTTGAATGGTGGAAAAAATCTATTAGTTTCTCTAAGTAGGGAAATTCATTTCTTTCTTTAATTATTGGTTCTAGTGATTTTTTACTTTTATTTTCCTCTTTTGGATTAAGGACAATATTTATTTGAGGTTTCATTGCTTTAGAGAAAATTTTTAGATTATAAATTTTATTGTGATTAACATTTATTGAACAAAGGGATATGAAATTAGAATTTCAGAAACTACAATATTTAACCAAGATTAGAATATGAAAGGGATTCAAAAGAATCCCTGTTATCCCTCCACCAA
>CAZSGW010000005.1:0-57515 GCA_964606775.1 Candidatus Woesearchaeota archaeon | reverse complement strand
TCTTCAAAAGTATCTCTTTCATGCAACTTTCTCGCAGCCAACAAATCTCTTAACTCATTACTTATTTGTATTGTTGTCATTATAATGAACTATAGTTGACTATATTTATAAATTTTTCTTTTTAATATTTAAATTAGATTTTATCACAGCAATCTTTAAAACAATTATTTCATATTTATAAAAATGAAAAATTTGAACAAAGATGTTGCAGAATTATTAAAGGGAACACAAGAATTAAAATATCTCAATTCATTTGAATCTTTAGATTCTTTAGAAGATGAAATGGAAAGGAACATATGGCATTAGTTTCCGCCCTAATTAATCTTCCAGTAGGAGTCCGATTCGCGGCCTTGACCAAAGAGGGAATTATAGATTTGTAAAGTTTTTTAAAGTATCTTCTACTGAAAAAAACATGAAAAAAGAAATGAAGAAAAAGATTGCAAACAGATCCTTATTAATTCTTCTTTCAGTGGCTATTGTGGTGGCACTCATTTTAATTTTCAACGGAAGTGAAAGTTTTGTGGATGAAGACTCAAAACAAGAAAAACAAATAATTCTTGAACAGAAAATGCAAGAATGTAAGGAATTAACTAGCGATGTTTTAAAGAATGCTTGTTACATTACTTTAGCTTCAGATGAAGCCGACGTCTCTATTTGCGAAGAAATAGTCGAGGGAACAAAAGACAGAGAACTTTGTAAGAAGGAAGTTTATATTTCTTTAAAAGATTCTGAATCTTGTGGAGATTTATATTACATGGAACATAAGGACGATTGCTATCATAAAATTGCATTGAGCACAGATGATTCTTCGCTATGTCAAAAGATAACTGACACATCAATCAAAGAAGAATGTATGGAAGACTTTAATTAAACTTTCTCAATTTTCAAATCCCTTTTATTTTCTCCAAGAACATAGGCTCTTGAACGTTCATGTTCACCTAATAGTTTCCATCTATTATCCAATTCTCTCAATAAAACATCAATAAATTTTTTCATTTCTTCGTTAGTAGGCATTCTTTCATAACCTAATCTCTCACGAGCAAAACCTACAGACATATATCCCTTTAGTTCAATGATTATTGGTTTACTTTTCTTAATCATTTCAGCAAACTTTTTAGCATCCTTTTCACGCATGTTAAAATCTTTAACAAGATTCATCCTAAAAACAGTTCCCTTCCCAATTTCTGAAAATAAACCCAAAGTCCTATTCAATCTTTCCCAAGCATCTTTCTTCAAACTTCGATGAAACTTTTCATAATCTTTTTTATTCGAAGCATTAACAGAAACATATAATCGAGTAGGTAAATTTTTCTCTTTAATCAATTTTTCAATCACTTCGGGTTGCAACCCATTTGTAACTAAAAACGAAGTAGCTTTTCTTTTTCTCAATAAACTAATCAATTCTCCAATTCGAGGGTAAAGTGTAGGTTCCCCCGTTAAACTCAATGCAAACTGATTTGGATTTTGGGCTTCCTCCAATTTCTTTTGATTTGCTTTTGACAATTGTTTTCTTTTAGATAATGAATTAATTTTAAAACCACTCAACAATTTTCTCTGGGCCTTAATCGCCCCTTCAATTATTTCTTCTGGGGAATCTGGATTATCAATCATCTTATCTTGTGCATTTGAAATGTCTCTCCAACAATGAACGCAACGATTATTACAAAAAATTGAACAGGTCATCTGACAACACAAATGGGATTTTATCCCATAGAATTTTTCCTTGTAACAGACACCTTCATCTCTCAAAGAATTTTTGGTCCAATTGCAAAGTTGAACCGCTGAATGCTTTCCCACAGGTTCATAAGTTTCCTTTCTAACACGTTTTCTATTTCTTGCCATATAAATTCAGAAGAATAAATTATTTTAAAACTATCTAATTAGTCCAAAGACCCAGAAAATCATCATTAGAATTAATAGAGATAGTAAAATAGAAGTTGAAGCAGCAAACCATTTCTTTGCTTTCTTTTTGGATTTAGTTAAACCAAGAACTGTCAAATAAAAAAACCTGCCTCCATCGAAAATTCCCATTGGAAGCATATTAACTAATGCCACACTAAAACTAATTATTGCTAACCACCACAATAAATTATGGATGAAATTAGCCCCATTAAACTTTGCAACATAATTGATATGAGGGTCTTTAAACGAACCAACCCATCCAAATATTTTTCCTATAACTCCTTTTCTTTGTTGCTCTTCAAAAACTATTCCAATCCAAGCATCTTCTTCATTTCCAGGTTTCTCACCCAATAATATTTCATAGCTCTCTCTATTCGTTTCAATTGTGATTTTTTCTCCCGGAGAATATAGAGCAATCTCTTCACCCAAGTCTTCTATGTTTTTAATTTCTTTATCATTAATTTTGGTAATAACATTTTCCAACCCTGCGTTTATTGCAGGTGAATCATAATATGCATAAATGTATTCGGATTCTTGATTCTCTAAGTAAGCTACTTGTTCTCTTGTTAAAATATACTCTCCCTCACTAGTTTCTATTCTGTTTAATTTATTCTCCTCTGTTAATTCAAGTATTTTTGAATAATTAGGATTTTCTAATGTAATATTATTTATCGAAGAGATGGTCCCAATTCCTACAATACCATACGCATAATTATCGTAAACAACTCCTGAAGAAGCAAATGCCAAATTAAAAAATAAAATCATTACAATAAGAGTGGCAACCGCTGTTAGTATATTTGCGAACGTTCCTGCAGAAAGGATTGCTTTTTGTTTAAATCTTGAAACTTTCTGCATGCTTTTTTCATCTTGTTCTACAAACGCAGCCAAAAATACTGGAAGGAAAAAAGGAAAAAATCCAAAACCAGTAGATTTAACTTTAACATTATATCTTCTCATAAAAATTCCGTGAGCAAATTCATGGAACACTGCAATGATCGCTAAAATTATTATCCAATATATAAAATAGAATGGAGGAAACCCTGGAACAATTTTATCTATGTAGGGAATTAAAGGGGTTATTGGAGGAATCTTTACTGCTTTAACAAATGCAACATTTGTAACATAAACATAAACTATCTTGCCAAACAAATATAACATAAGCGCCATCAAAAAATAACCTATTGTTATAGAAACATAACTTAAAAATTTCAAAGTTCTCTGATATTTTTTTCCAATCCTATCAATTAATTTCATTCCCCAACTAGTTTTATAAAGAAATAGTAGCCCCTCCCTTTTCAAATTGCTTCTATTCCTATATAAAAATATAGAAATAAATACAAAAAATACAATTAGTAAAATAATGTCATATGTTATAAATTTCATTTTAACCTACTTTTTTTTCAATGTTCTAAACGAGGTAGCACCACATTTTTGACACTTAACTTTTCCCTTTAGAATTTTCAAAGGGTCGGCTCTTTTTTTAGCCTGACATTTTTTACATACAAAAACATTCTTAAATAATCTATTTTGAGCTTCAGGTATCTTTGCCATAATTAGTTGAGAAACATTTAGTTTTTAAAGGTTTTTAATTATAGTTTCCTCTTAACAATCTTATCCCCTTCAATATCCCAATACTCACAATTGCCATTTTCTTCTAATGAATCAAACACTGCTTCATCAGGACAAGGAACTTCAAGAGTTTCAAAACTCTCTAAATCCATCAAAGTAACTTTTCCATCGGCCTTTGACATAACTTGAGCCTTTTTCTTATCAACATTTGGAACTTCTAATCTTTCATGTCCCGGAACAACAAATACCTTTTTACTCCCAGAAATAATCGGAACAGCCTCGACTCTACACTTTGCATGCCCATGTTTTCCTGTCTTAGAAATATCCACGCTTTTAACAGTACAGGCAGTTCCATCAACAATAATGTTCGTACCTACTTTTGCTTCAGTGGCGTTAATAATTTTTAATACCATAATGTGTAAAAATCGGTTTCATTTATAAAGTTTTAGTAATTGTCTGCCCCAAAACCTTTTTAAGTCTCAACATGATTTCATTATTATGGCACTAAAAAAATCTGATTTCATTGAAATTGAATTTACAGGAAAAACAAGAGAGGGACAAGTTTTTGATTCAAACATTAAAGAAGAGCTAGAAAAAATAAATCCCGATTATTCAAAAGAACAAATTAAACCTTTCGTTTATTCTTTAGGACAGGGAATGTTTCTCGAGGGAGTTGACGAATTTTTAATTGGAAAGGAACCAGGGAAATACAATTTAGAATTATCTCCAGAAAAGGCGTTTGGAAAAAGAAACGCAGAAATGGTTAAGAGAGTTCCTCTAAAAAATTTTACTGAGAATAAAATAAATCCTGTTCCAGGAATGTCGATGAATTTCGATGGAAAAATGGGAAGAATTCTTTCTGTTTCAGGCGGAAGAGTTTTGGTTGATTTCAATCATCCTCTCTCTGGAAAGGAAGTAGTTTATGATGTTAATGTAAAAAGAGTTGTGGAGGACTTAGATGAAAAGATAAATTCTTTCAACGAATTTATTTTCAAGAAGCCTTTAAAATTTAAAGTAGAAGACAAAAAACTATTCCTTGAAGTGGAATCTCAACTAAAAAACTTCGTAGAAATGTTTAAACAAAAATTCAAAGAAATTTTTGATTTAGATGTTACAATTAATGAACTCAAGGAAGAACAAAAACCCAATTCTAAATAGTTGTCATTAAAAAGTAATTACAATTGGAAAGATTTATAAACTTGTAAAACCAATTGTCTCTATGACAAATAAAATTCAAAAGTCCTATAATATTAGCAAGGGTAGTGTATTTAGAGAACTCTCTAGAAATCCAACCATCCCAAAGCTAGGGGTTGGAGATAAATTTTTAGCTCTCAAAAATGCGCTTGATATATCATACAAAGACAATTCTATTGCATTATTCTTAGCACAAGAGAATCTTTACGAGTCGGGAATGAATGTTGGAAACAATTATTGTGAGGGAAGATTAAGTCTTTCTTAAATCAATACAATAATCCTTATAAATCAAGTTTAATTATTTTTTCAAATGGAAGAGGCTTATAATCAAGATTCACAAAATAATTCTAGTTTGTCTCCTGAATTGAAGGCAATAGACCAAGAATTAGCTGAATTACTAAAACAACAATCAGCTAAGATAAAAGTTATTGGTATAGGTGGCGCAGGTAACAATTCTTTAAGCAGAATGAGGGAAATTGGAATTAAAGGAGGGGAGCTAATAGCAATAAATACTGATGCTCAGGATTTACTTTATGCAAATGCAGACCAAAAAATCCTGATTGGAAAAGAACTTACTCAAGGTCTTGGAGCTGGAAGCAATCCTAAGATGGGTGAAGAAGCAGCGAAAGAATCAGAATCAGAAATAAAGAAAAAAATGTCTGGTTCAGATATGATTTTTATTACATGCGGTTTAGGAGGTGGAACAGGTACGGGTGCAGCACCTGAAATTGCAAGAATCGCAAAAAAGCAAGGGGCATTGACGATTGGAATTATTACCCTTCCTTTTACAATTGAAGGACAAAAAAGGGTAGAAAATGCAATGTTTGGTTTAGAAAAAATGGAATCGATGGTAGACACTCTGATTGTAATTCCAAATGATAAACTTCTTGACTTAGCCCCTGAATTACCTCTACATACCGCCTTTAAGATTTCAGATGAGATTTTAACTAACGCTGTAAAAGGGATAACAGAACTTGTAACAACAAACGGCTTGGTTAATTTGGATTTTGCAGATGTTAAAGCGATAATGATGGATGGAGGAGTATCTTTAATAGGTATGGGAGAATCAGATAAAAATGAAAACAGGGCAATGGAGGCCGTGGAAAAAGCAATCAATAACCCTCTTTTAGATGTAGACATTTCAAACGCAAAAGGCGCTTTAATTAATGTAGTTGGAGGAACTAATATGAGTTTGGATGAATACAAGGCAATAGTTGAGGCAGTCGGAAATAAGTTAAGTCCAAACGCAAAAATTATTGGAGGTGCACAAATTTCAGAGGACATGGACAAATCCCTGAGGGTTCTATTAATTGTGACTGGAGTAAAAAGTTCACAAATAGTCGGAGGAGAATCTCTGGACAATTTAAAACATAAAGAAATAGAAGATGAATTGGGTATTGAGTATTTCGAATAACTTAAAAACCCTTTTTTCTACTTTAGATTATGAGTAAAATAAAATCATTTTTAAAACAATGCAAACGAGTTTGGCATGTCTTAAAAAAACCAACCAAACAAGAATTCCAACAAGTTGCAAAGGTGTCTGCAATTGGAATATTAGCACTGGGTTTTGTGGGATTTATAATCGCCTTGATTATGAGATCTCTTATTAAGTAAACTTTATAAACTCTTTTTTTCATCTATTTTCATCTTTCTAAGATATTAACTCTTAGATGGGGCTAAAATAAAATGATTTTCATCATAAAAGTAACAACTAATAAGGAAGAAAGAGCATTAGAGATGATTAGTGATAGATCTAAGAAAAAAGACCTTAATGTTTATTCTATCTCAAGGCCTCATGGATTGAGGGGTTATATTCTTTTGGAAGCGGAAGACAGAGATTCTGCTGAGGAAGCTGTGTTTAATTTACCTTATGTTAAAGGAATTATTGGAAAAACAATTGGTTATGATGAAATAGAGAATATGATTAAACCTTCTATTGAAAAAATTTCAATACAAGAAGGAGATATTGTTGAGATGATAGCCGAACCTTTTAAAAAGGAGAAAGCTAAAGTTACAAGAATAGATAAACAAAAAGGCGAAGTTGTGGTAAGTCTTTTGGGCGCGGTAGTTCCGTTGCCTGTAACTGTTAAAATTGATAATGTTAAAGTTATACGAAGAGAAGGCGAGGAGGAAGAAGAATGAATGTTAAACTTTTAGTTGAAGGAGGGGCAATGCAGCCAGGTCCAGCTTTGTCTCAAAAAATAGGTCCCTTGGGTTTAAACGTGGGTCAGATAATTCAAAAAGTTAATGATGCTACAAAAGATTTCAAAGGGCTAAAAGTCCCTGTTGAATTAGAAATTGATGCTGGAACAAAGGAGTTCGATGTAATCGTTTCTTCACCCCCAACTTCGGAATTATTAAAGAAAGAATTAGGAATCCAAAAAGGTTCAGGAGAACAATTAAAGCTTCAAGCAGGAAACGCCTCTATCGAACAGATTATTTCTGTTTCAAAACAAAAACAATCAAATTTAATTTGTAAAGATTTAAAATCTTGCGTTAAAGAAGTTGTTGGAACATGTGCAAGTTTAGGCGTTTTAGTTGAAAGTAAACTTGCTCCAGATTTTGAAAAAGATCTTGAAGAAGGAAAATATGATAAAGAAATTTCAGAAGGAAAAACAGAAACTTCTCCAGAAAAAAGAAAAGAATTGGATGAATACTTTAAAGGAATACAATCGAAACAACAAGAACTGATTAAACAAGCTCAAAAGGAAGCTGAAGAAGCTAAAGAGAAAGCTGAAGAAGCTAAACCAGAAGAGGAGAAGAAATAATTAGGTTTATAAATCTCCATGTCCCATTTTAATTTAAGGGGATATGGTCCAGTCTGGTTAAGATTCGAGGTTTGGGACTTCGCGACCGCGGTTCGAATCCGCGTATCCCCATACTAATAATTAACACAAAATGCCAACAAAATCAAAAAAAACAAAATCGACAGGAAGGTTTGGTCCTAGATACGGAAAAAAAATAAAAGACAGAGTTGTAAAAGTAGAGAAAAAACAAAGACTGAAACAAAAATGTCCTTTCTGCAATAAAGAAGGAGTAAAAAGATTATCAAAGGGAATTTGGCATTGTAAAAAATGTGATAAAAAGTTTGCTTCAAAAACATACAACTTAGAGGAATAAAAATGACAGAATATAAATGCTTCAGGTGCGGGGAAAAAATAAAACAAGAAGAGCTAGACAAAAGGTTTGTTTGTCCTAGTTGTGGAAGTAAGATTTTTTATAAGCCCCGAAAGAAAGTAAAGAAAATAAAGGCCGAATAATTTAAATAAAATGCCCGAAAATAATAAAGATTTACAGGAAATGCAATTACTCGAACAGAGTTTACAAAGTATTTTGTTCCAAAAACAAAATTTTCAACTTGAACTTTCTGAGACAGAATCTGCTTTAAGTGAAGTTGAAAAAACCGGTGATGATGTATTCAAAGTGATTGGACAATTAATGATAAAGTCAGATAAAAATAAAATAAAGGAAGACCTTTCTAATAAAAAGAAATTACTTGAAACAAGACTACAATCTTTAGAAAAACAGGAGACTTCTTTTTCTGAAAAATTAGAGGAATTAAGGAAAAAAATCCTCGGAAACAAATCCTAAAATATATAAAACATTCCCGAAATCTTTATAAATCTCTCAGATGTAAAGTTATCATGGTTTTAAATAAGATAAAAAGAGCGATCTCAAATTCGTTAGGAAACGAGGCTGAAGACGAATACATTGAAATAGATTTAGGGCAGGAAGAAAAACAAAATAAGATTCTTGTTAAATTATTCAGTTTGCAGAATTACGAGGATGTTAACGATATTTTGAACGTTCTTAGGGAAGGCTATACTATCGCAGTTGTAGATGTTAAAACCCTTAGGCAAAAAGATTCTATTGAATTAAAGAGGGCTATCTCGAAAATTCAAAAAACTGTAAACGCTCTGGAAGGAGATATAAAAGGATTTGGAAAAGAACAACCTGACTTAATCATAGTTACTCCTTCTTTTGCTAAAATAATAAAACATGTTGCAGAGAAAAAAACTCGAGAAAGCTTTACTTCTTTTGAATAATGGTAAAAAAACCAAGAAGATTGGTCGGAAAAAAATTTTATTCTAATCTTGGAGATGGTCCCGGAGGAGTAATTGAAGGGAAAGTTGAAAATCAAAGTGGCCAGTATTATTTTATCCCCGAAAATTCAGATAAGAAATTTTATTTTTCTGTGAACGGAAAGAAAAGGATTTCTTTAGAAGACGGCGTATTATTTCAAAAGCAATATACTTCGCGTGGAAGGATTTAAAACATCTTCTTTGTACAAATTACTATGAAAAAATTATTTTTTCCTGCAAAACTCAAACTTGAAATAAATGAAAATAAGATAGGTCAAATCTCCAAAAAACTCCCAAAAAACTTAGCAATTTTTTATTCTATTCAATTTGAAGATTTCGCGAAGCAGATAAAAAAACAATGTTCTAAAGACCACAATATTAAGAAATTCTCTCAAATTCTTGGATGCTCCAAACCTCTGCTTGCTAAGGAAGTGGAGGGTATCCTTTTCATAGGTTCGGGAAAATTTCACGCACTCTCCCTCGCATCCCAAACCAAAAAACCTTTTTTCATTTTAGAAAATGGAAATCTTAAAAAAATTTCTCAGAAGGAAATTGATCCTCTTTTGAAGAGAAAAAAAGGCGCATACTTAAACTATCTTAATTCAGAAAAAGTGGGAATTTTGATATCTACGAAGCCCGGACAACAAAGGTTTTCAGAGTCTATAAAAACTAAGTTGAAAAATAAAAAAACATACTATTTTATCTCGAATAACATTAATACCTCCGAGTTTGAAAACTTTAAAATAGATTCATGGGTAAATACTGCCTGTCCTAGAATGGAATTTGATTCCTCAAAAATAATTAATATTTCTGAAATTTAACTCTATACTTTTGCCATAGAAAAAACCGATTTCAAAGCAACTACAATTGTAGCAGGAACAAATAATACCAATAGAGCCCCAAATATGGAGGCTACAGCATCCCCAATTCCAATCCCAATTAAAGAACCCCTAACACTATCCATCCCAAATTTACTCACTACAACTAACACTGCACCACTTATCATAAACGCATGGGAGTCCTTTCCAGAAGGAATATTAAAAAACCCAATTACTAACCCAAATAAAACCAACAGACCATAAATTTGTGCACTATACTTTGTCAAAGCAGGAATAGAGATTAATGTTGTGGCCAAACCAATGATAATTGCAAGAATAACTCCTATTAAAAAAGACCATGCTCCAACATAATTTTCTCTTGATTTCAAAGGCATTTTATATACTCTAACTAAAATAATCAATTATATAAAGTTTTTTAAAAGATAAAAAATAATAAAAGAGTTAATTGAAGATTGTGAACTCGATTCTGAAGGAGCTACTATAGACTTAAATGCTCCGGTTGAAAATGAAACAAACTCAACAGAGGCTAATCAATCAAATATTACAATTCCTGTTGAGACAACAGAAACAACTATCCAGGGAAAAGAAGTAAACAAAACCTCCGGAATTTTAGGTCTGGCCGTTTTCGGGGAAGACTCTTTCTTCAAGAAACCAGGGTTTTATTGGACTCTTGGCGCGATAATTGTTCTCTTAGGAGCTTACTTTGGACTAAAATATTACAAAAAGATAAAGCCAAAATTTAATAATAACGGCTCAGAGAAAAAAATACGTGTTAGAAAACTAAGCGAATTAAAAGAGGAAAAAGAAGAACACGAAGAAAAACTTGATGATTACCATGAGGCAATCAAAAGCGCAGAAAAGAAGATAGAAGAAGCACAAAAGCAACTGGATTCTCTCAAGAAAGAAAGCAAGATTAAACAATTGAAAAAACAAATGATTGAAAACGAGAAAGAATTAATGAAACTAAGACAAGAGAGCGATTAATCCTTTTCTAATATATATTTCTTAAAATCGAAAAGTTTATAAAGTGTTATAATTTTGGAGTTACATCAAAATGAAAACAAAAACATTGACTCTAATGAGTTTAAGCATTTTTGTATTAGTATTCTCTCTAGCATTTGCTAGTGCTACTTTAACATTTCAACCTAGTTCAATTGTAGAAGACCCTATTACTTCTGGGAACACGCAATCTGTCGCATTCAAATTCAATCTAACTGATTCAAGTGATGGAAACGATGCAACCTTGGCTTGGGATGCTGAAGTAACTAATGGTCCAAGTCAACTAAGTATTACTAAACCCTCTCTTAACACTCTTGCAGACGGATTAACAGAGGAATTAACAGCTAAAATTAATAATATTCCATATGATTTCGAAGGATTAATTCAAGTTGATTTAAAAGTTAATGACACTTCAGATTCGAGCAGTCGTACTCTTCCTCTTCAAGTTTCAGTAAACACACATGACAACAACTTTTGTTCTGCAAACTGGGATTCAGATTCTTCAGACTTGGTTTTAGAAATAGATATGGAAAGTGATGGAGATGAAGAAGAAGATTGGAAACCTTTAGATACTATTACTCTTGATTTAGAATTCGAAAATGAAAGAGAAGAAGTTGAAGGAAATGAAGGAGACAACGATTTGGATGATGTTGTTTTTGAGTTAGGTTTATTCGACGAGTCTGGAAGCAATGTAGCTGATGACTTAATTTGGTTGAGTGAAGATGAAGAAAAATTCGAATTTGGAGATGTTGATGAAGATGGAGGGGATGCAGAACACGCTTTCAAATTTAGAGTTCACCCTGACATGGATGAAGGAGATTACAAATTAATGATTAAGGCTTACCCTGACGGAGAAGAAAATACTGATTGTATTGCATTCTCAAAAGATTTGACAAGCTTTGGAACTTCAGCTTACTACGCTAAGATAGATTTCAGCTTAGAAAGCGATGATGATAAAGCAATGATTGTAGATACAAGGGGCTTAGATTTCAAAGCAGGATGTGGAGATTCAATTTCAATAATTGCTGATGTTTGGAACATTGGTGAAGAAGACTTCGACGAAGACGGAGATAGTGTTAAAGTAAGATTAACAAACGAGGATTTAAACTTAGAATTATATGAAGTTATTGATGATTCTATAAAGGCAGGAGATAAATCTGAAGTTGCATTTAGTTTTACAATTCCAGAAGGAACCGAAGAAAAGCAATACAACCTAGAGTTCACAACTTATTACGATTACGATGAAGACAAGGGAGAATACAAGGAACAATCTGAAGACACCTTTAATGTAAGGATGACTTTGGAAGGAAATTGTGCCCTTCCTTCAGCAGATATTCCAACTGGTGCTACAACTATTGAAGCAGGTGGAAAGGCCGGAGAAGAATTAATTGTTAAAACAACTATTTCAAACTCAGGAACAACAACTAATACTTATGCTTTAGGTTTAAGTGGATACACTGAATGGGCTTCAGAAGCTGATTTGAGTAAGTCTTCAATTACTCTTTCACCTGGAGAAACAGCTGAGTTGAACGTAACATTACAAGTTAAAGACGACGCTGAAGGTGAACAAAGTTTTGAACTTCAAGCTACTTCAGAAGGATATACTGTTTTAACTCAACCTATTTCGGTTCCAATTGAGGCTAAAGAAAGCCTTCTCAAAGGAATTGGTGGAGATGACAGCGCATTAACACTATTAATAATTTTGATTGGAGTTCTTGTTTTAGCAATAGTTATTACAATTATTGTTAAAGTTGCATCTAAAAAGAAATAATTATTTAAATCAACTTTTTCTTTTCATTGAATGAAAGATAGTAAAATTTCAAGTATTTTTATCCGATATCTCGTTTTAATTTTAATTGCAATACCTAATTTATTTATCTTCTATTTTATCTTTACGCCCTTGACAATTTATCCACTTTATTTTTTATTTAATTTATTCTATGATGTAACTCTTATCAACCACGTGCTCTTTGTATCTTCTTTTCCAATAGAGATTATTCCTGCATGCGTGGCAGGTGCGGCTTATTATTTATTGTTAATGTTTAACCTTTCTACTCCAGGTATGGAGGCCAAAAGAAGAATAAAATTAATAGGAATTTCTTTTCTTACCTTATTGATTATAAATATAACAAGAATCTTTATTTTAGGGATTCTCTTCGTAAATGAGTCAGGACTATTCGATATTCTTCACTACGTTCTTTGGTACATTGGAAGCACGGTATTTGTAGTGGGAATATGGTTTTACCAAGTAAAGCATTACAAAATTAAGAAAATACCTTTTTACTCCGATTTGAAGTATTTATTTAAATTAACTAAACGACATTAGCTTCTTCTAGTTTGACAAAAGTTTTCAACATGAATCTTTCAGTTCCTTCTAAAATTTCACAATCTTTTATGGAAATATCATAACAAGCAGGACCAACCTGATCAATTCTTGTCTCATTTCCTTTGATTATATTCAAATATGAATATTTAGCTTGAGGGTCACACGTAGCATTTTCATCTTTCATAACCTTCGCACCTAAAAGAGTATATAAGTTATTTAGATTAGCAATTGCAATAATCCCATTCCCATCACAATTAAAACTTTCTTCGCTATTTATCACCATGTTTTGAACAAAAACCAACTCTCCCTCAAAAGGAACCTCTGCTAATTTTTTTGGACTATTTCTCAAATAAAAATTATAATCTGCATGATGTTTTCCCTCGGAATTATATAAAGGAACCTTTGTGTTGTATAATGTAACTCCTTCTATTTCTTTAGTGTTTTTATAAAATTTAACCCCCTCATAATTTATTGTTTTCATAATATTCCACGAGAACATTATTGCAATAATTAATAAAACAACCATCCCCATACCAATCAAAACATTTCTTAATTGCTTTCGCTGTTTTTCTGCTTGACCTTTGTTAGAAATTTTCTCTTCTTTTGTTCCTTCAGCCTCAATGAATTTCTTCTCTCCATCCTTTTCCATTTCAATAACCTCTGTAACTTTCTTCTTCTTAGTATTCTTATCCTCTTTCTTAGAATCTTTTTTCTCTTTTTTCATCCTCATACCTAGGGTTTTTTATTTTTAAACTTTATTACTTTACACCCATTATTTTATATAAAGTTCCTTCTGTAATCTTCAATAATTCTTCTTTCTCCCCCTTAATAAAAACACAATTATTTTGCTGTGTGACATTAAACTCTCCTTCCTGAATTATAATAAAATTATCCTCGCAAGTCTTCACAGGATATTCTCCTCCACAATTTTCCTCATCTAAACAAGCAGGTTGAATTCTTTCCGCGATGTTTTGGAAGTTTGTATAAATCTCTGCCCGAGAATTATAATCTTCTGATTGAACATACAAGGGTTTATTCAAATAATTATCTAAAAATTTCAATTCTTCATTTATCTCAGTAGTATTTGTTGGGAGATAGTGGAACACAAAATTAAATTTTCCTACTGACGTATACCACAACTCATTTTGTTTTATAAAAGTGTACCCGTTATATTCTGCTTGATTTTCAGAATTATCTGAACCAAAAGAAGTTGTAAAAATTCCAAATACACTAAAAAATAAAACCCCAATCAAAATTATTCCAACAATTAAGGAGTTTCTTTTTTGCTTTTTTTCTTGTTCAGCTTTTGAACTAATTTTTCTCATCTTTATATTTAATAAAATTAGTATAAAAAACTTTTCTTGGTGAAGATAGGTTCCACCAAGACCTTAAAAAAAAGAAAAAAAAGAAAAATAAAAATTAAACTAAGCGATTTTATGCAGTTTGTTCAACAGCACTACTTGCTGATGTTCCAATATATTCGCTACCTGTATCTGGCATCTGGTTTCTTAAGTAAGTTGCAGCATTAACTGTATCTGCAGCTTCATAACCAGCAACAAGAAGAGCAACTTTTCCTGAACTTGTCAAGCTTGAATCAGAATATCCTTTAATGATATATTCACCTGATCCAACACCTGTTTCATCAGTAAAAGAAGCACCACAGTAAGCTCCACCTAATAGAGTAGCAGCAGCTGAATTAATACAACTTCCACCAACAACAATTAAGTTCTTTGAACTAACTGAACTAACTTCACTGTCTTTAGCAAGAATATCTCCTAATTGACTAGCACCTGAAGTACTTGATGACGAACTAATAGTAGAAGATAATTCACTTAAAAATACTTCTGCAGTAGCTTCTGCACCATGATATGTAATATCTATGTTATCTTGATCTCCACCAGTATAGAACATTGTCATAGTAGCAAGATCAGATACAACATAACCTACATAGTCGTCAGAACCATCTTCTGTTTCATAATCTGTAACACTTACAGATGAAACAGTTGTCTCTGCACTATTGAATCCTAAAGTTATATTAAAACTCTCTCCCGCATCAATACTTCCACTTTCAGTTTCTTCAGTGAAATTCATTGTCCAAGCAGTTTGAGTATCAGCACCCACTGTGAAATTTATTCCTCCAGCAGCAGATACATCTTCATCCTGAGGCAATTGAATCTTCATACCTTCAGCAGTAACTAATTTATCTGCTGTAACAGTTCCACTTCCCGAAGTAGTTAAAGTAATGTTTGCAGTTTCAGAACTTTCGCTAGCACCATCAAGAGTAAATGTAATCTGTCCGATTTCATCACTCTCTCCTTGCTCTATTGTTATAGCCTCGTTACTTCCAGAAGCAAGACTTGTAATTGTAGTGGCATTTTCTTCATCTGTACCCGCAATATCAGAAACTTCCAATACATAAGATTCAGCATCATCGCCATCAATCCATGTCGCTACAAAATAAGAGGAGTTTTCATCCCAATAGATTTTGGGATTTGCACTTGAGTTAGTTTCTAATATTTCAGTTGCACTTTCTCCAATTCCTTCAAATCCTGTTTTAGAACTATTTGCATAAAGCAAATTAATACTTACATCACCATCTGTAACTGTTGTATCTAAGACAAAACTATCATCTCCATCAGGTTCAACAGAAGTTACTTCTTCATATTCTGTAATAAAATTTCCTAATGAAAGTTTCAAGTTATTGAAAACAGGCATAACCAATTCAGTTGAATCAGTATCAAATGCAAGCCATTTATCACCTGCATTTCCACTTACCAATTTCCATTCAAGAGTAAATTTATCTAAATCTTCGTTAGTTGTACCTCCAGGAGTAATGTAAGCATTTAAGACATAATCTTCATATTCGTCTATATCACTAACATCTTCACCATTAACTTCGATTTCTTCTCCATCTACTAATTCAATTTTACCTGAACCAATACTAAACTCCACTTGACTAGTATCTCCTTGGAAATCAGCATCAATTACATTTTTAATTCCAATGTAATCTCCACTGTCCAATTTATAGGTATCATCTTCATCTAATGAAGGAGTTATTTCACCATCTACTCTTAGTTTTGCAGTGTCATCATCTTCAACAACAACTATACTAACTTCATAGCTATTACTATCTGTTTCAATTGTAATTGTTTCATCTAAGTCAACAACACCACTATTCGCACTGTCAAGAAGATCTAATTCAGGAGTACTTGCATTAGTTGCAGAAAGAACATAATACTCTTTTCCAAGCATTTCAATAGTAGTTCCTTCTAATGAATCCCAATTAGTACCTCCTTCAGCATTTGTAGGTGAAAAATCCAAAGTATAATTAAGGATTGTATCACCACCTGAAAAAGCAAATCCCATTGAAGGTTTTTCATCATTGAAGTCATTATCAGTAAAATGTGTTAACACTTTACTTCCTAAAACCACTTCTTGATTATAGTCGAATTCTTCATTGTCTTCATTGCTATATGTACCATCTGCTAAGATAGTTCCAAGTTCATCTCCATCAATAGTTGTATAAAATCCATTTAGATCATTTCCAAGATTGAATGAATTTGTAGATTTTTCTATTTGTATAGAATCTCCAGTTACACTTGTACTTGTACTTGCACTACCGTCACTTGAGCCCATATATGATTGTAGGTTTGATTGAATATTGCCTGCTTCAACAACATCTAGAGCCGAAACTCCATCACCTGTACCATATACAATAGCTACATCAGCAGCACCTCCACTCACGAACGGAGCAGGATAGTTTGCCGCAACAGCAGTACCCATTGTTAATCCAGTCATAAGAACACCAGCTGCAATAGCCGATATTTTTTTAAAATTAACCATATTTTTTCTTATTTATTAACCTCCTTTCACCTCTATGACAAGATTGTCTATGACAATCCAACGCACAGCATAGGGAAACTATGCGTGTCATAGGGGAAATTCCCTATAGACATCTAACATAAGATGTTAGTACTATCAATTCTCTTCCCTTTAAAAAGCTTCTTCTCCCGATTTTCGGTCACATACCCAAAATACCTATTTTTCAAGGTTTTATTTATAAAGCTTTCGTTCCCACTTAATCAGAAAACAAATCTTCAACCTCTGGACATTTTCAATCATTTGCTAAAAAACAAAAGGTTTATTAATATATGGATAATAGAAATAATATATGTTAAATTTTATACCCTATGCTTAAAATATAGTCTATAAATATCTATATTGAAAAAACATATATACTAAAAATGTCGAAGATAAAAACGAGGGAAATAACTATAAAACAATCAAAGGGAGGTTTTTCTATTGGAAAGTCTTCAAAATTATCAAAGAAGGATTACGATTTCTCTGCTATGCAAGCTTTAAGACAATTACTTAGTAATGAGAAAGCAAGAATGCTCCATGTAATCAAAACCAAACAACCTTCCTCAATATATGACTTGGCAAAAAAGCTAGAAAGAGGATTTAAAGCTGTTAATGATGATGTAAAACTACTTCAAAGATTTGGTTTTGTTGAATTAGTTCCAGAAAAAACTAAAAATAGAACTCGGCACAAACCCCAAATCATATCCGATAATATAATAATAAATATTAAAATTTAAGAGTATACAGAAAATCTAACATTTATTATCTTTCCTGAACTAGGAATATCTTGCCATGCAGTCTTGTAATTTCCTGTAATATTTCCTTCTGTAAAATTCAAAATTTTTTCCTCGCCATCTCCAATTAATAAATCGTATCCTTTGTAGGGATAATTCTCTCCAACGCTCCAACTCTCAGATAAGATGCTTCTCAGATCTTCCTCTAAAACCTCACAGGTATTTCTTCCATCAATACATTGAGAGTTTATATCACATTCTTTTATCAACGCTTGAATATCATAATTTTCAACATAATCTCCACAATCTGTAGTGTATTGCAAAAAAGATTGTATGAAGCTATCAACCTCATAATTTTCTACAACATTGTTAGAATTATTTCTTATTGATAAACTTACAAAAACCAATAAAATCACAGCTATTATAATTATTATTAGTCCGAATCCTACCATTTCCTCTTGTGCTTTTTTATGCCGCCTCATTTTTTAACAAAACTTGCACTTACCTTTGCAATTTCACATTTATCATATATTTTATTTCCATCACTTCCTTTTCTACATAATGCAACAAAATTCGAAATTTCTGTTCCTACACCCTCGACAACTTCAATTATTCCACATTCGGGATAATTTTGTTTTGTGCAAATATCTATGTTCTCTGGATAAATTTTTCTTATTGTTATACTTGACACCCCCCAGAAATTCTTGTAGTTTTCAATACTCTCTTTCAAAACCATAACTTTGTCAGCATCTATGCAATTTGCCCTAGACCCTCCAAGCGATTTTCCGCAAGAGAATTCGGGAGAATTGGATATTTTAGAAACTAATAATCTTGCATTCTTTTTCTGAAGTTCACTGGCCGATTCTTTTAGTCCTGAAAATCTCGACACCAAAAAGAACATCCCAACCAACACAAATAAAATCATGACGGCTATAAGCATGAAAGCCATTTGTTTTATTTTCATTTGCGCTCGTTTTTTTGAGTGCAACGTAAAAATTTTTAGATTTTTGCACTGAGCCCGTTTGTTCAAATATGTTTTTCTTACCATAAACTACATTGTAAATATTTATTTTTTCCCTCGAGGATATCTGCGGTGTATTTTAGAGAGTATAAATTAGAAGAATCCTCATAATTATCAATACTTGAAATAAAAACAGATAAATCAGTATTTAATCCACTCGAACATGTACTCGAAATAAAATTGTCTTTTTGCCGGTATAATTCTGCTAATTCCTTAACTCTTTTCATTAACCTCTTTAAATGGCATTCATAAGTAACCTTATCAGAGAAAATTGCTGCATACATTAAGGCATCTCCTTCAAAGTAAACAACATCCCCATCTTTCCGGACCATCTTTCCATTAATGTTCACTTCTACATCGCAATTATCTGATGAACCAAAACAAACATTTATAGAATCTGCTGGACACTCTTCAACTAAAAAATTTTCTATCTTCAAATCTCCTATCTCATCTTCAATATCGTTTGGAGCATCAACAAAACAGTAAATTTCCTCAGTAGAAACCAAATAAATCAAATCTGAAACTTTGTAAGGAAACTCAAAAGGCTTCAACATAATTGTAAAACTTTGACCTTCAACAATGTTTTTTGAAAAAATATACCTATTTGGAAAACTTATTTCTAAGCCAGGGGTGGCCCATTCATCAAAATTTTTTTCGGAAGTGGATATTAACTGATTGCCAAAATTCCCATACTCTTCACACCCATTATAAATTCTAGTTTCAAGAGGCATAGTTATTTTGTCTTTCTTAGCACTTTCAAAACCCGTCTCTAAGGAGTTTATTATAACCCCCAAATCCTTTGCAGTTTTTGTTGTTTCTGTTTGCTGTCCAATGCTAATTCCTTTTGTTGCTGCATAAATAGCTAAAAAAAGAATTACCGCACCAATTATAATCGCAAAAATCCATCCAAATGAAATATTTAATTGCCCTCTTTTTTTCATTCAAATTCTCCTAAATATTTTTTTATTAAAACATCAATCATCTTTTTTATCTCTTCTAAATTTTCTTTAGTTTCTTTTATGGATATATTATTGCCATAATAGTTTATAGAGTTTCTTATTTTTCTAAATCTGTCAAATTTTTTAGCTAATATCTCTTCCTCTATTTCTTCGAGAAAATAACTATAAGCTTCATGAGAGTAAATTTTATACTCTTTCGTTATTGATACTGCTTCTAAAATACTTCTTAAAACCTCATAAAAATTACTCATTATTTTTCTAACAGAATTTTCATTTATTTTTAAACTTTCTAAAAATTCTAAATCTTTTTTTGAATTTTGAATTAATGATTTTACTAAAGATTTATCTTTAAATGTTTTTCTTGCAAGCCCTTTTTTTATAAAATCCGAAAACTTCATTAAAAAACCTCCCAAAATCCGTAGAGAGTTATTCCATTAACAAAATTATTTAACAATTCTTTATTATCCTTTTTCATTTTTTCAACCTCTTTTTTTGAATGAACAAATAATTGTATTTTATATCCTAATTTTTTTTCAAATTTTTTCAAATCTATTTCTTTCTTTAATGAACTTATAATTAAAATATCTATATCACTTTTAGAGATATTCTCTGCCCTTGCAAAACTTCCAAACAAAACTATTGCCTCAGGATAATTATGCTCTTTTATAAGATAATTTGTTATTTCTGGCAAAAGATTTAAATTATAATTTAATTTTATTTTTTTGAATTCTTCACTTCCCGTATTTGCTTTAAAAAATAAATGATTTAATTTTTTCTCAGATATCAAAATTTTTTTCCTTTCTAATTCTTTTAAGTATTTAGAAATTGTAGTTGGAGATTTATTTAATATTTTGGAAATTTGTCTAACATGAAACTCTTTTTCTGGTTCTTGAATAAATAATTTTAAAATTTTGTCCATTTTTTAACACATTTGTCCAGAATAATAAACAATTGTCCATTTTTAAATTTATTCTTTTTGCTTAATAGTAACTAATGCATCTTCGTATTTTCTCTCGAGAGTGAGATATATTCTTCCATTTTCTACGGCAAAACACTGCTGAGATTTTGTTCCAAGAGTTTTTTCTAAATCTACATGTTCAATATTTTCAAATTGTTTCTTATCTTTAACCTGAACATACATGTTCTCGTACTCGTCATCTATAAAACATATTCCCTTAACTTTCGAAGGCATTATATATTCCACCTCTTGAGAACCTCCGGAACCTTGCCACAAATCATCAATATCGTTTTGTAAGCTACTCGAAAATTGTTTTAATTGTCCTGTCTGTGACCATCCTAAAAATTTTCCAATCCCCCAAACAGCAAATGCAATAAAAATTATAATTAAAATAATGGAAAAAATCATCCCAAAAGATATCTTCATTTGAGCCCGTTTATTCTGGTTGAACGTAAAAATTTTCGAATTTTTGCACCGCACTTGTTTATTTTTCATTTTTTAAGATTTTTTTAATGGCTTTCTTTAATTTGGGAAGATCATTTTTAATTAAATCTTCAAGAACCTCTTCTAAAACTGTTCTATAATCATGGCTTATTTGATTCCTAAACCACTCAAAATTTTTCCATTTAACTTTTTGAAATTTTTTCTTTTTTGAAAAAGGAATTTTTTTTAGATTTTCTCCAAGAACCTGAAATCTCATAAGGGTTGCATCCCATACATCAACATCCTCAATTTTATTTAATGGAGTTCTCTCTAATCTTTCACACATTTCTAAGGCTAAATTTAAATAAAGTTTATACTTTGACATATTCAACTTCTTTTTTTACTGAGTTTAGTTCTTCTCTAAGTTTATTTATTTCTATTAAATCAATTTTTCTTTTAAACATATTTTCTAACATAAATAATAATCCAAAGAAATTATCTGCAGATATTTTATCAAATTCAACTAAAAAATCAATATCACTCCCCTCTTTTTGTTTTCCTTTTGCATAACTTCCAAACAATCCAATTTTCTTTACACCCTTTTTCTTTAATTTATTTTTTTGTTTTTTTATTCTATTTAATATCTCCTCAGAGGTCAGTTTTTCTTCCATAGAATTAATACTCTTTTTGTTTTTATAAACTATTCGTTATAACTCTGTTTGTAGTCTTCATATGGCTTAACGATTATATTACACTGGTTCTGGCTAGTTAACCTGTTTCCAAATTTATCTTTACACTTAATGTAGTAACTCTTTCCTGTCTCCCATTCAACATAATGTTTATTTTCTCCAATCTTTGTCATTTCTAATCCATCATCGTAAGGATAATCACATCCAGTTTTCTCTGTAGAATAAACACAGCCCAAATCTTCCGTTGTTTCCTCGTCGGTAATTATCTTCAAGTAATCATCTTCATAGTAAGCTCTCACAACCATTGGTGCTGAGTTATCTGTCTCAATTGTATAATTTATTGCCTTGGTAACTACATTTCCTCCGGCATCCTGACATTTTATGTTACAATCATAACTTCCCTGATTCGCCGCTAAACTTTGCTGGTGTGTATGAGTTCTCTCCTCTACCGAATAATAGAATCTAGTGTATACTTCCTCCCCTGCATCCAAATAACATGAATCACTATACCAACAATAAGCATTTCCTTCATTTGCTCCTCCTGAAGTTTGAACTTCTAAATCTACGTAAGCGAAACTTCCAGAGTCTGTAATTACTTTATTGTTAGGATTAACAGAACTTATTATAAGAGGAGACGTCCCAATCAAAGTGAATTCGTAACTCTCTTTATTTGCCTGTTTATCTTCCTCATCTATCTTATTGCTCGGAACATTGTTCTTACATCTAAAATAGTATTTGTTTGCAGTATTGTCTTGTATTTCTGTTAAATTAACCTTGTGACCATACGAAAATTCTCCATTGATATATTGAGCAAACTCCTCTAAAGAAGTTGTTGTAAATTGCATTTGTTCGTAATTTCTATCCAATAAATCCCATTTACAAGTAGCAGGTTTATCGGTATACAAAATAACTTCCGCAGATGTCTGTCCACTTGCAATGTACGATTCTTCACCCAAATTAGTTCCTAATATTTCCGGAGCAGAAGTGTCAGGAATCTCATCTATACAATACTTAAAGACAAAGTGTCCTTGACCTAAGTTTCCATTCGCATCTTCACACAACACATACCACTCGAACACATCATCTTGATCTCCAAGAGGATATCCTGCTTCTCTTAGCTCGTCCAAACTAGGCATTTTCATATTAGGTATTGAATGATTGTAATCGTAGTAATCATCAAGAATACTTTCCATTTCTTCAATTGTAGGCTCTCTTGAAGGACCTATAGCACACATCGCTGGTTCATTTGTATTTACTCCAAATGCAAAATTCTCGTAAGGCTTAATACATTTGTGTATTTCTCCATCAACTTCCTTAGTATCTAAACCATCTCCTTCTACCCAAACTCCTTTATCTACAGGATTTGCCGCATCAAAAGGATTGTAATTGTGGTTAGGATTTAATACTCCTTCCATTAAATTCATTGTAGGAGGTTGTTTTTCATTAGCTCCAGTGTTTATACATAAAGGTTTTTCAGTACCTTCGTTTATCAATCCACACGTCGTTCCTAAACTCTTACACTGGTACTCGGTACAATCATGGTCAAGATAATTACATTTTTCACAATCTGCTCCTCCTTTCTTAGGTAGCCATGAATGACACTTAAAAGCAACAATATCTACTGCTTCCTTTTTGTAAGCGAATAAAAATACAATTGCTGCAACCGCCAAACCTACTCCTGTTGCTGCCACTGCAGACGTCAATACTGCAGATGTCCCCATAATCGCAGTAGAAGATACTACCACAGCCGCACTAGTTCCAAGCCCTAAAGAAAGCCCAATAGCGTCGGACTGATGCTCACTCGCTCCAAAGAGAGGCCCAATAACCCATTTACCCAAAGAAAAAGCAATAGCTCCCCACGCAACAGCCGCAGTTATTGCAGCCACTGTTTGCCCTGTTGCTGCTCCCGCTTCTGCAGTAGCTAAAGATTCTTTACTACTAAATAATTTTCCTAACCATCCACTTCCTGCTCCTTTTAATTTAGCGGCTTCTTCAGGAAAAGGAACTTTTCCCATGGCTTCATTCAAGATTTTATCCGCTTCTGCCCCACTATATCCTTTGTTTTGTAAAGAAGACATTATTTCATCAGTACTAACCCCTTTTTCCAAATCTTTTGCAAGACCATCAATCAATTTTGTTTGTTTATCTTTTGTTAAAGTATCCCATCCTTTTTTCACTCCCTCGTTCGCTACCTTACTTAATGCTGCCCCCATTATATATGATCCTCCTTTCTTTGCAGCATCAGCAGCACTTGTTTTTTCTTTTTCATTACTTGTTGTACTCTCACCAGGAATAGAATTTTGATTATTAGATTCACTATTCTCTTGTTCATCATCCTCTTGTTCAGTTGTTGTTTCTCCCTGAGTGTTAGACTCTCCTGATTTTAAGTCTGTATTTGTTGCGGGTTGTTGCCCTGGATCTCTTACCTCTTGGGCTTCTCTATATAAATTATTCAACTCATCTCCGTTCAAGTATATCTCGTCTTCTGAAGGAAGCGGCAAACTAGGATCATTAACGAAAGTCTGCAAGAAGGCTTTTCTGAATTGAATGTCTTTATTTAAATCATATTCATCAAATGTTATCTTTCCATCTCCGTTTTCATCTATTCCCTGATTTTCAGTAAGACAATCCTGGTACTTACAGGTTCCATCTGCGCAACATCCATAATAAACCGGACAACCTATTGCAGAACCTTGATTTGTACATCTTGATTTTGCTTCCTGAGCACTAACAATTCCAATACTACTTCCAATCATCCAAGAAATTGCAAAAATTCCAACTACAAGTAAACATATCTGAGTCAGTGCAATTGTTTTTTTATTTCCTCTCTTTATCATTTTACTTATACTGGCGAGACATCATAAACACTCGGTTTGTCTTCTTCACCCCCTGTTTCTTCTTCATAATCAAAAGCTTCTGTTCCAGCTTCCTCAATTTCTTCCTTTTGTTTTTTAGGTTTATTGAAAAATTTATAATTTATTATTCCATTTTTAATTGGAAGCGTTTGTCCCATTATGCCTAAGAAATTTTTAACTTTATTGTTTGAATAATCTCTCGAAAGTTGATCCCCTTCCATACTTTCACCTATCCTTCCACAATCTCCTAATGCAGTACATATTTCAGCATTAGTAACATACCAATCTTCATAATTTTCAAACATTTCATAGTCCCCACTTTCTCCAACAAATGAATAATATCCTTGCTCGTCTCTTTTTTCTTTATCTTTTCCGTACCATTTCTCCCATGAATTTCTCGCATCTCCCCTATTATAGTCTATTATTCCAAAACAATTTCCAGAACAACTATCTCTTTTTTTTGAAAAATCTTTTTCAAATTTTTTTCTATTTTCAATCAAATCGGCTTTATATTCTACATTAAGAACCTCAGTTCCAAAATTATTGCAGAACTCACACCCACCATCCTCTTTCCAAAATTCAAATCCCGGGGAAACCGAAGGAACACAAGCTCCCAAGATAATCTCTCCCTTTGCGTCTTTTGTAGTAGGTTGGCTTCTTTTCTCATCTTCCTCACCAACTTCCTCCATATTTATAAAAAATGTTTTACCTTCAATCCATTTACACATACCATTATTCGCATCTTCGCAGGAGTTTTCAGTTTTTTGCCAAACACAATTTTGCCAAGCATTCGGAATACAAGAACCATAAACTCTCTGTTGAATTACTCCATCACTTCCAACAGCTTCAAATGTTCCTTCCGCACAAACTTTTTCTCTTAACGTATCACACAGAACCGGCGTAACCTCTCCCTCTCTGCATTCATACTGAACATGTACTCCTCCGGGTTGGTCAATTCCCTGTACTCCAAAATCAAACTCCCCTTCCTCATTTTCAATAAAAGTTATATCGCTTGTTCCTTCTCCTCCACACCATGTTTCAGCATTATAAGGAGTTCTTCCATATTTTGCATAAAAATTATTAACAGCTTCTACACTCCTATCTGTACAATCTAAACTCTTACAAACATAATCTCCATAAGAAGGTTGATTAGTTCCCCCTCTTTCATAACTATCGCATCGAGTACTATAATCATATTCACAATTACCACATTTGGAAGGATTTTTCTTAGCTTCTTTTGCGGTACATGAAGGCTCTTGAATAAATGCCCAATAATCACTAAAATCTTCTATTTTATTAGCATCATAAACATTACAAATATTATCACAAGTGTCTACAAAAAATACTTGATCTAAACCTTCAACACATGTTGTTTTTTTAGTTGGAACACAATCTGTTCCTAAATTTGGATTAGTACATAGGTCGCCCGGATAAAAACTAACATCAGAATATCCTCCCGCTCCTCTTAAATTATCACATCCTGTTCCAGTTGTCATTTTACAATCTACTTTGTAATTAGCAGTCAAAACACAAGCACCTCTTTGAGTAGGCTCTTTTAACGCCAAACAAATTCCTTCATCATCAATATCTGTTCTAAATTCCATACTTTTCCCCAAATCTCTAGATATTTTTGTACATTGTGCTTTATACACAAACGACGCATCTCTAATCAATCCATTCTCCGCCTCTCCTGTACAACATCCTAATTGACATTCGGGAAGCCTTTCTGGTAACACTTCTGGATTCCATGTTCCTCCATTATTTTCACAATCTCCTTTGTAAGTATTTGGACTACAAACTCCATTAACAATATCTATACATGTTCCTATCTTACAATAATCAGTTGAAGAACAAGATGTAGGGGAAGCACCTAATCCAGCCTCTAAACTACATTCATTTCTTTGCTCCACCTCCACACAAGATTTGCCATCAATTGTTTTTTCACAACAATAACTAATTCCAGTAGCTCCAGAAACAAACGTAATTAAAAATAAAAAAACAATTGCAAAATAGAATATTTTTATTTGTTTATGCACTGTAACCTCCTGAAGGAATTACATAACTCCTTGACGCAAATTGAAATTTCTTATCTGTATTTCTATCCGTTAAAATATAAACTTTACTCTTATCAGACTTCAAATTTTTTTCTACTTTCAAATCATGGTAAACATTCATATAATTACTTATAGGCACTTCACCATATCTTGTTTCCCAATCAACCATACTATTTGCAATAGAAACAAATTCATATAAATTATCCTTTGTAACAACAACAAACGATTCATAACTTTGATAATCATCTCCTTTACGCATTGAAACACTATAATTCATAGTAGTTAAAACTCTTTTTGGAAGTAAATCAACTTTCACTTCCCCCTTCTTCATAGCGACATCATAATTTCTTTTTTCAAAACTCTCTTTCAAAGAACTAAAACAACTAGAAATTGTAGGATTAATATATTCTTTAATTTCCTCTTCAATACTTTTTTCTAATAGAGGTGTTTGAACAATACAATTTGCAAAATCCTCGTCGGTATAACATAAATAAGCTATTTTAGAATTATCGTGTTCAATGAAATATCCATTTCCTTCTGGTTCTATTTTCCCTCCCTGCAAAGAAACTAATTCAACTGCCTCTTCGATTTTATCCTCGATACAATTCTGAATAAACGCTTCAGGATTTTTCGTTTCTTGTCCTCCAGTTATATCCAATCCTCTTCCAACAGTAAAAAATAAAGTTACACCTGCAACAATTAGTATCGCTACAACAATAAAAATAGTCACCTGCCCTCTTTTTTCATTAAACATTATAATTATTAGATGATATTTTGATTTAAAAACATTTCTTCATTAAAATTTAGATAAATATTTTTCTAAATCTTTATAATCTTTCTTTCTATCTAAAAGACAGGCAATAATTATCTTTGGATTAATTATAACATATACAATCCGAGTATCTCTCTCCAAGATATTCAACCTTTCTCTAAAAATTCAGAAAAAATTATTTCAAAACTCATTCTAACAATAATTTATTCATTTCCTCTTCTTTAATGAATTCTTTTTTCTTTATTGTTTTTTCAATCGAATTATCTATTATTTCAATTTCTCTTTCATTAAAATTTTCATCAAATTCATTTTTTTCAAAAATTTTCTCTCTCATACTTTCTGCAGCTAATTCCTAAATCCAAAATTTTTAATATAATTTTCAGTAGCTTTCAATAAATTTTCAGAGATTTTTAAATTAATTTGTTTTCATATCTTTAGATATTTATAAATTTTTCTAATCCTCTGTCTCAACTCTCGGAGCTAAAATAAAAGATAATTCCATACTATCAATTTTCAAATCTAATTTTAATGGATGGTCTTCTGCAAAATTCAAAGAAGTCTTCTCACAAAGTTTTGCACCCTTGATGAATTTCTGTAAATACTCTAAGCTATACCTTACCTTACATTTTTCAGCTTCTATATTAGCTTCGTCTCCTGAAAATTCTGCTTTAGATGAATTCAAATTTTTAGCTTCTATTATGAACTTCCCTCCCTCGATAGTGAATGAACAAGCATCTGCAACAACAGAACAATCCTCAATAGCATCAATCAAATCAATCGATTTCATTTCAACCTTCGCACTAAAATTTAAACTTGGCATTTCCTTTTCTTCTCCATCAATATCAATCAAGTTTAAAGTAAAATTTCTCTTGATTCTATCCTGAATTTCTATTGACAAAAGATTGTCTTTTTTTTCCAATACAATGGAACCTCCAGAACCACATCTTTTCAATATTTTTTTCAAATCCTCTAAATTAATCCCCAGAGTTTCATTTTCCGAAACGAATTGAGAAAAAGCACTCTTAGGAATTTTTAATCCCACCATCGCAATATTTGCGGGATCAATGGCAGTAACACTCATCCCGAATTCACTAATCTTAAATCTAACCTCTGTAACTAACTCTGAAATCAAATCTATTGCCTTTGAAAGTAATGCAGGATTTTCAAGCTTTAATAACATTTTATTTTCAACCTCTTTTCTCTTTTAAGTATTATTATATTTAAGTATAGAGTAATTATATAAATATTTCATTTTTAATTCAAACATGGAAACTAGTTTTAAGGAAAAGAGAGTTAGAGACATTGTAAATCTTTATTACTCCAAACCCGAAATTCAAAAAGCAATTTATGATTTTTCAAAAAATAGAGAGATTTCTCCAAGATACTTTGATGGTTTTGGAAAAAGGCCTGATTCATTTCAATATCCCAATGACATTTTTGAGATGGCGAAAAAAGGAGCAACTTCCTTTCATTGTTCTGAAGAATTATGGCAAGACCCCCTAAAAATTGTAACCGGAATGAATGCTCTCCAACTAAACGAAATCCGAATTGGATGGGATTTATTAATAGACATAGATTGCCCTTACTTTGATTATAGTAAAAAAGCAGCTCAAGCAATTATCTCAGTATTCGAAGAACATGGAATAAAAAACATTGGATTAAAATTTTCTGGAAGCAAAGGGTTCCATATCTTACTTCCTTGGAAAGCTTTCCCAAAACAGATTGCCGGGGAAGAAACAAAAAATCTCTTTCCCGAACTTCCCCGAAAGTTAGTTTCTTACATAAGATTTAAATCCGAGGAGAAAATGAAAGAAATACTCCCTGAAGATTTTTACAAACAATTTGAAAACTCGAAAATAAAAAAAGGGATAAAATGCAACTCTTGTAAGGAACTTGCTAACGAATATCAACAAGTAATTCATTTCTGTCCTAAATGTTCAAGAAAGGAGTATCGAAAATTAATTCCAGATGACAAAAAAGTTTACAAATGTCCTGATTGTAGGGCAGAATTTAATGTGCTTGATTCTAAAACTATTTTTGAATGTAGGAAATGTAATATAACCTCTGAAAAAAATCCAACTAATTTTTCGAGAAATGTAGAGGTTGATTTATTCGATTTGATGGGGCTCGATTTAGTTTTAGTTTCTCCAAGACATTTATTTAGGATGCCCTACTCCCTCCACGAAAAAACAGCTCTTGCAAGTATCGTTTTAGATAAGAACCAATTGAAAGATTTTGATTTAAAGAACGCAAATCCTTTGAAAGTTTCTGTAAAAAATTTTATGCCAGACTCAATTGAAAATGAAGCCGAAAAATTGGTTCGAGAAGCACTAGACTGGTGTAAGGAGCACGAGATAAAACAAGGAAACCAATCAGAAAAAGTATCTGGAAAATATTCTGACTTCAAACCTATAATCCTTAAGAACATAACTGACAACCAGTTCCCTCCTTGCGTTAAAAAAATCTTGAAAGGAGTTTCCGACGGAAGAAAAAGGTCTTTGTTTGTTTTGCTTAATCTGTTCCGTTCAATAGGGATGGACAGAGAAGAATTAGAAAAAAAAATTTATGAATGGAATAAAAAAAATGAAGTCCCTCTGAAAGAAGGCTATATAATTTCCCAATTAAAATGGAGTTATAGCCGAAAGCCAATAATGCCTCAAAACTGCAGAGAATTTTACCAAGGAATCGGGGTTTGCCAACCGGACAATCTATGTAATTCAATAAAAAATCCAGTAAATTATACAATTAGAAAAAATTTTAACTCTAACAAAAAATGAAGAAATATTTATAAACAAAATTTGGCTAACTTTAACATGAAAAAAGAAGTGGTGTTGTTTACAATTTTTTTATTCTTACTGGTAATGCCTTTCATTACTGGAGCTAATGAAACATCTTTGGATGATGCTTATACCTGTCTTAGTGACCAAATAGAAGAGAAATCATGTGAAAAACTTTCCTTAGGAGAAAATATTTTTTCCTTATTGGCACTTAAAAAATGTGAAAACACTTTGCTTGAAAAATCTAATGATGGAAAATGTTGGCCACAAGATAATTGTGATTTAAAAACTACTTCTCAGGCACTTTTGGCACTAGATAAAGCTGGAGCGGATACAAGCGAAATTGAAAATTGGATATTATCTAAAAATTCTAGTGCAACAGATATTGAATGGTATTTGCAAGTTGACTCTTCTGGGGCCTCTTCTTGCTCAATAACTTTTGATGAAGGTTCTAGAACTTTTTCAATAAATGAAGACAAAACAATTTCTGCACCTCCATTGGGTAATTGCTTAAGTTTAAGTTCAAATTCTTACTGGTTAAAGATAAATCCTTCCTGTTTTGGAATCAGTTTTGAAGTTTCATGTGATGAAGATTTTTCAACATCTCTTTTGTTCAAGGAAAAAACATCTTCGACAATTCACGTTACAAAAACAACTTCTCAGGGTTCGGCAGGAGGAGTTACAGAGGAAAAAGTTAATTCATTTTGTTTTAAAGAAGGGGCTTCATGTAATTACGAGGCTAACTTATGGGCTACAATGGTTATGGATTATTTAGGTTATGATATGTCAGATTATCTACCTTACCTGATTACTCTTGCAGATAATTCAGCAAACGAGCAACATCTTCCAGATGCTTTCTTATACCAATTAACAGAAGATCAAGAATTTAAGACAGATTTATTATTGAAACAAAAAGCTCAAAAATACTGGCAAGAATCTTCAAATAGAAATTATGATACTGCTGTAGCATTATTCCCTTTCCAGTACGAATCTCTGCAAGAAAAACAGAACACAATCGATTGGGTTATAAGTTTACAAGATAATAACGGTTGTTTAAGTTCTTTAAACATAAGAGATACTGCATTCCTTTTATCATCAATTTATCCTAAGACTTTTGCATCTTCAACGGGCGGAGATACAACAATGGATTGTGAGGATTCAGGTTATTATTGTATGTCTCCAATTACATGTAGTAATGCATTAGGAAACGAGTTGGTTAATTATGATTGTTTTGGAAGCAACATTTGTTGTGATAGTCCAGAACCTTCTCAAACCTGTGAAGAATTGGGAGGAGAAAAATGTTCTTCAAATCAAATTTGTAGTGGAGGATATGAGGACTATGATGCAAATGACATTTCTTTAAGTGAAATATGCTGTGTTGGAGGAAGTTGTGTTGAATCAACTCCGACTCAAGAAGACACCTGTGCGCCCGAGGGAGGTTCGTGTAGAGATTTATGTGAATCTGGAGAGGAGATAGATTATAATTATGCTTGTTCAGACGCAAGTCAGTGGTGTTGTATGGAGTCTAAAGGAGGAGGAAGCTACTGGTGGATTTGGGTTTTGTTGGTGTTAATTGTATTAACAATTTTGGCAATTATATTCAAAGATAAATTGAAACCAATTTACATGAAAATTAAATCTAAATTTACTAAGGGTGATGGACCTTCAAGAAGAAGAGGTCCAAGAAGGCCAGGTATGCCTCCTATGGGGATGACAAGAAGACCTAGACCTCAACCTAGAAGACCCGTTCCCCAAAGAAGACCTCCGAGTCAACAATCTCGAGGCGCACAAAAACCTCAAGGAGAAATAGACGACGTTCTAAAAAAACTAAAAGAAATGGGGAAATAAACTTTATTAACCCTTTTTTATTTATTTTCTCATGAAAAGAGCGATAACGATTTTAATAATTTTTTTGGTTTTTCCAATGATTTCTGCGGTCCAGATAGATTTGAAATCTGAGTATTCTCAGGGAGAAACTTTAATCGCAAAAATTTCTGGAAATATTGTCTCAAAAATCACTGAAGACAATGTGTATTTTTACAGGAAACACATAAACGTTCCGATGAAATTTGATATTTTGAAAATAGAAGATGAATATTACATTTCTACATCTCTTGATAAAAATCCTGACAATTATTCTATTGTTATGAAAGACGTAGAATATTATGTTCAGGGAGGGGAAACTAGTACAGAAGAGTTTTCAGCAGATTTCAAAATTAACGATGGCTACGCAGATTTTTCTGTTAAACCCGGTGTCTTAATTTCTGAACAACCATTTTCTCTTGAATTACAAAATCTTCAAGCCAGCGAAATTGAAGTCTACTTTGGAAATGTTTACACTGAAACCTCTGAAAATCAAACTTCAAATGAGACAGAAGATAAAAGCTTTTTTGAAATTTTATTTGGAGAAGCAGATGAAGAGGAATCAACAGAAGAAGAAACTCCTTCGGATTACGATTCAATTACTCTTAAAGAAGGAGAAATAAGAAATATCCCTTTCGAATTTAACGACCTTTCATTGCCAACACTGAAGCCCATAGAATTATCAACCGAAAATACTTATTACAAAATTCCTGCCTACATTTTAAAATCATCTCAACAAGAAAATGACTTTTATTTTACGGATAAATTGATTAATCTAACTTTAGAAAAAGATTCTGGCACAACTTCCACTATAACAATTAAAAACAATCTGGAAGATTCACTAAATTTAAACTTAAACGTCTCTTCAAACTTAATTCCATATATTTCTCTTCCTAAAACAATTACGATTGAAAACAATTCCATGAAGGAAATAAAATTAAACATCTCTTCAATAAATCAATCTCTTAATGGAGAACTAATTGCAGAGTCCTCAGATTTTTCATTTTCCTCTCTTATCTATTTGAATGTTGTCGATGACATTCCTTCTGAGAAAAAAGAAGGAAAAGAATTACCTTCCGCCTCAAAAACTTGCGAGGAATTAAATGGAAGCATTTGCGAAGACAATAAAAAGTGCTCTGGAGAACAGGTTAATTCGAAAGATGGAACTTGTTGTATTGGAGAATGCGAAGATAAATCTTCTAGCTCTCTTGGAAAAATAATAGGTTGGGGAATAATTGTCGTTCTTCTCGGTCTTTATTTTTGGTTTTACCAAAAAAAATACAAGGGAACAAAGAGAAATGTTAACTTGCTAAAAAGGGGAAGAAAAGGAATTTTTAGAACCAAAACTAAAGAAAGATAATCACTTTTTTTCTTCAAACTGCTTTAATTTTTGTTGCATCTGTGCATTTTGCATTTGCAAGACTCTTGCAACTTCATCATATCCATGAAGTCTTCGTGTTAATTCATTAAATATGTCGTTCCATCCGTTATTTGACAACGCAATTAATTCGGGCTCAATTATTTCAATATGTGCTGGCATGTATTTAAACATTAAAATACTAAGTTGATACAAATCTTCTACATCTGCCTCGATTTCTGCGAAACTGCTGTAAAATCCTTTTTGTTTTTCAGTTTCCTTTGGCTCATTCACTTTTTTGTTAGTAATTTTAACACCCTTTTCTTTACCCATTTCTTCAATGTATTTATTCAAAGTTTCAACCAAATGCTCTGGAGGTTTACCTAAAATTTCCAATATTAATGAAACTTTTATTCCTCTTGTCTCTATTTTTTTATCTGAACTCATTTTCGTATTTTTTTCCTTTAATCAAAAGCAAAAACACCATAAAAAGGCCGAAGGCGATAAGCCCCCACTTGAAAATATTTGCCTTTTCAATCCCTTTGCTCTTTTCTTCCTTACTCTCTTGTTTAATAACATCGGTATTTAAATTTATTGTCTCCTTAATTACTGTTTCTTCTTCGTCCATAACTTTTTTAGACACTTCAACTTTGGTATTTTCCATTTCATTTTCTTCTGAATTATCTTCTTCACTATTCTTTTCAACCTCTTCTTCAACTTCCTGAGAATCCTTTTTGGGATCTTCTTCATCTTTTTCCGAGACACAAGCTAAATTTTCATTTTTAATCTTAGATAATCTATCCTCAGCAATTCCAGAAACTCTTACTAAATCATCGACAGATTCAAAAGGACGCAGATTAATTATTTGTTCTGCACGAGCTTGACCAATTTGGAAGATTTCTTGTAATTCACTTAAAGAAGCAGAATTAATATCTATCTGACCCTCTCCACAAGCCCCCGAAATAAAACTAAAGATAAATACAAAACAAACGAATAAAATTATTTTCTTCATTTTACATATCTTTCTTCAAAGTCTTCATATTTTACTTTGATTTTTCTTCCATCTTTTGTCTTACTTGCAATAAGTATCCTCGAAAAGATTCCATTATCCAAATACCACTTGCATTTTTCTTTTTCCTCTTTAGACAAAATACCATTCATCTTTACTTCAATTCCAATTACATCATAATTTTTCTCTCTCTTTTTAAAAGCAATAAAATCAGGAAAACCAGTTCCAATAACGAGGACTTTTTTAAAAGGGTTGTATTTTCTTTTAGCCTTTACCATTTTATTTTCTTCTAAGTCAACATTATTACTCCACTTATCTACAATCCATCCATCCCTTTCCCTATCTTCTCTAACTTTCAATTCAAAATTTCTTCCAGCAGTCTTAGATTTTTTTCCTTTTTTTATTTCAGTTTTTTTCTTTGAGATAGGAATTCCTTTTTCCCAAGAAGTTTCATACTCCTCACTTCCAGCTTTCTTAATTCTATCCATAATTTCCTCTTTTCTTTTTTTATCAACTCTCTCCATAAAATATCAAAACAAAATATATTTTTAAACTTAGTTTTCTTAAGATTTTTATGCCAAAGAAAAAAGAGGTTAAGAAATTTAAGGGATTGAAAGGCTACAAGTTTTGGAGAGCTTTGACCTCCTTTTTGATTCTTTCAATTATTGTTTTTGCAGTTATTTCTTACTTCTTATATAATCAAGCAATGATTGGATTCATTTTTCTTGGCCTAGGATTTTTAAGCTTAATAATTCTAAAAATTTTTAAGATAACTTGGAAGTCAGTTTCACCCGATATGATTTTTGGAGCAATCGACAACGGAGTTTTAGTTTTTGCAGCAATTTGGGGAGGACAAGTTGCAGGTGTTACAGGAGCAATAGTAGGTGGAGCAGTTGGAAATACAATTACTGATGGAATAGGAGGATTATTTGAAGGACATATTGCAGAACATCAAAGAGCATACAAAATCGATAATCTCAGAACAGCACTTTCAACTTCTATTGGAAAAATGTCTGGTTGTCTTTTCGGAGCCGGAATAGGATTAATTTTTGTTTGGCTTTTTTCTTTTTTCTAAAATTAGTTTTCCAACCTCAAATATAATCAATCCCGAAATAGCAATCGGCAAGACTATTATCCATTCATTAATCGATAACGGAACAATATCAAAAAAATCCCCCATCGAACTATACATCAGGGCTAAGTGCAGTCCTGCAGAAATAAGCACTGCATAATTTACCCACTTATTTGAAAATACGCCCACTTTAAATAGAGATTTATTTGAACGACAAGTATATACGAAAAATAGTTCAAAGAAAATCGCGGAAGTCAGAACTAATGTTCTTGTTTTCTCTTGGCTGAATCCAAGATTCATACCCAAAACATACGCAACAAATTCTGCAACAAATGCCAAAATTCCTGCAAGAATTATAAATCTCCAAATTCCTGAGAGAATACTCTTTTCTTTACGAGGTTTAGTTTTCATAACGTTCTCTTCTTTCTCAAATACCAATGCCAACGCAGGAAGAGAATCTGTTACAAGATTCATCCAAAGAATTTGTAATGGAAGTAGAGGCAAAAACCACCTACCATTCCCATAAAAAAATCCTAAAACTAGAACGCTTAAAATTAAAAATATCTCACTGAAATTAACCGCTAAAAAATACTTTGTAAATTTTTTAATATTATCATATGTCTTTCTTCCTTGTTTGACACCTTCAACAATTGATGCAAAATTGTCGTCCGTTAAAATTACATCTGAAACCTCTCGTGAAACATCTGTCCCTCTTTCTCCCATAGCGACACCCACATCTGCCGCTTTCAATGCAAGAGAGTCATTAACACCATCACCTGTTATGGCAACCACTTCTGAATTTTCCTGAAGAATTTTGGTTATTCTTAGTTTTTGTGTTGGAGATGTTCTAGCAAACACACTTATTTCTCCCATTTTATTTTTCAATTCCTCATCATCTAATTTTTCTATTTCATCTTCTGTCATAGCTTTACCATTTATTCCAATCTTTTTAGCAATAGCCATTGCAGTTATTTTTGCATCACCCGTAATCATTTTAACCGTTATTCCGGCGTCTTTACATAATTTTATCGCGTTCTTTACTTCTTTACGAGGAGGATCAATCATTCCCACAAACCCTAAAAAAATCAAGTCTTTTTCTTCTGCTTTTTCATTCTTAGATAAATTTCTAAAACCAAACGCCAAAACCCTTAACGCCTTTTCTTCCATTTCTCTCGATTTCTTTATTATCTCTTTTTTTCTCTTTTCAGTCAACTTCTTTATTTGCCCATCTATGAACTCCGACTTAGAAACATTCAAGATTTTTTCAATAGCTCCTTTAGAGTAGATTGTTTTTCCTCTCCCTTTATCCCTTATAACAGACATCATTTTTCTTTTAGAATCAAATTCAAATTTTTTCAAACTGGGTTCTTGCTCAATTAGAGTTTTCTTATTCATACCTAAATCTAGTGAAGCTGAAACAAGGGCCTTCTCGGTGGGATCTCCAATAATTTCATATTTGTCCTTTATTTTTTCAAACCTTGCGTTATTGCATAGAATACTTGTCTTAAATAATTGGTACAACCCCTTATTTTTCTTTAAATCTATTCTCTTATTTTTATGCAGTATTTTTTTGCCTTCTTTAGAATAAAAATTTCCATTAGCAAATATTTCTTCAACGTTCATTTTTTCTTGAGTAATTGTTCCTGTTTTATCTGAACAAATTACGGTTACGCTTCCCAAACTTTCAACGGCTGGAAGCCTTCTAATTATTACATTTTTATTGGACATTGCAATTGAAGAAATTGCAAAAGAAATTGCTAATACTGCAGGCAACCCTTCCGGAATTGCGGAGACAGCTAACGCGACCGAGGTAAAAAACATTTCCATTAAATCAAAATGTTCCAACAAACCTAAAAGCATAACAAGGGCAACAATACCCAAAATGATAAACCCAATCTGTTTTGAAAATTTGTCTAGTCTTTTTTGCATAGGAGTTTTAGAAACATCCATCTCTTGAAGGTTCTCCGCGATTTTTCCGAACTCAGTATCCTTTCCTGTAGCAACAACCAATGCCTCAGCACTTCCTCGAACCACCGCAGTTCCCATATAAATCATGTTTTTCCTTTCAGCCAAGGATTTCTTTTCAGATATTTTTTTATCTTCTTTATCTATGGGCAAACTCTCGCCAGTTAAAATCGCTTCATTCGTTTGTAGATTTTCACTCTCAATAATTCTACAATCTGCATTTACCTTGTCCCCAGAACCCAATAAAACAATATCTCCTGGAACTAATTCTGTGGAAGGAATTATAATTTGCTTTCCATCTCTCATTACTTTTGATTTTGGAATGACTAATTTCTTCAATTTCTGAATCGCCTTTTCTGCTTTATGTTGTTGAAAATATCCCAATCCCGCATTAATCAAAACAATTGCTCCAATTACATAACTATCTAATTTATGGCCTATAATAAATGAAACAATCGCAGCAATTAATAGAATATAAATTAAAAAAGAATTAAACTGCTGAATTAAAATCTTAAATGATTTTAATTTTCTTTTTTCCTTAATGTCATTTTTACCATACTTTTCAAGACGGACTTTTCCTTCTTCTTTGGACAAACCTTTTTCAGAAGTATTTAATTCTTCGAAAACCTCTCTTACTGATTTTGCATGATAGTTCATGAATTTATAACAGAGATTATCTTTAATAGGTTTTTGGAAGAAAACATTATAAAGTTTTATGGATTAAAAAATAAATGAAGAATTTCAAAATTGTTTTTGATAAAGTAATTTTAAAACAATTTAAAAAAGCAGGTAAAAATAATTTTATTAGGAGCATTCTTTATAAAATTTTTAATAGAATTGAAGAACTTGGACCAGATGCAGGGAAAATTCTTGATTCACAACTTCGAATTTATGAAGTTAAATTAAAAAGACCTCCAATAAGATTATATTATAAACACAATATTGATACAAATGAGATTTATATTTTTGAATATCAAATGAAAACTTCAGATAAAAAACAAAAGTCATTAATTAAGAGATTAAAAGAAAAATTAAAATCCTAAATCTTCTCTTGAATATTTTTTCTTGCTAATATTTTTTTCAAATTCTAATAATTTTTTATAGATATTTGTATTTCTAAGAAAAGAAATTTCTATTTGCATTTGTTCAAATTTTTCTTTTGGTAAAGTAATTGTTTCCATAATTAATTTAAAAATTTAGAATTTATATAATTTTCTATGGAGTTTTAGGGGAATAATTTTGAGAATAAGCCTTTCTTTTTAGGTTTATCTTTTTCATATTTAATTCTTTTAAATTCTTCTCTTACATGTTCTAAATCAGGAAAATTTATTGAGGTTATTGCAAAAAGATAATTGGCACCTCTTTGTTCATCTATGTTTTCTCCTTTTCCAAAGGGAAAAATTAAATCTTTTTCCTCACAATACTCTATTGGTTTGGGAAAAACAACTAAGGCATATTTTTCACTTTTGATATTTTGTGTTAATTGGGCATAGTGGTTATAACTTCTTAATATGCCATTTTCCTGTAAAGATTCTCTCCCAGGACTACACCTACAATATTTTTTAATCTATATCTTGTTTTTTTATAAGTTATCAACACTCTAATTATTTAAAAACCTTTCACTTGTTTTCCCTATTAAGTTATAACAGAAACACTTAAATATTCTAAAAGAATAATCTTTTTGTAAGTCAGGTAGTTAACTCCGGAGTTCGGACATTAAGTTGTCAGATGTTAAATAATATGAACATCGAATTCTGAGGAAGGTCCGCCGACCACGAGCAACTTTGCGAGATATCATTTGTGAAATCAAATGTAAAAATCCGAGCGGGGTTGCGAGCTAAAAAGTTATCCTTGAAAGAAGGATTGTCGTGAGGCAAAGCACTGCTACAGAAACGCCACAGCTTATCTTGAGTTATGAAACTCGCGTGGAACTGCGAAGGATAAGATTTGATGAAACGAGCATCTTGACTGGTCCAAGGTCTTTGAACCGCTTAGTTGAATGTTAACACGTTCTGTCTGTCCGTAAGGAAACAGAGAACGACAGAAGGTGGCCTATTCCTGACTTACAAACCTTTAAAAAACTCTGTCTTCTTTTTATTTTCATCTGGGACGGTAGCTCAGGGGGAGAGCACTAGACTGAAGATCTAGGTGTCGTGGGTTCAAATCCCACCCGTCCCATTGGATTTGAAGCCCTTGGGGTTTCGGTGAAGAATCTTTAGATTGCTTCGGCGACGTAGGTAACTTGTTTACCTGCACAAATCCCGAGCATTTACGTGGTAGAAAGTATAGCCGCACGAATCCTTTTGTGCGTGAGTGCGAGTAACCCGTCCCATTTCAAAACATTTATAAAATAAAATTCCGTGATTAATTCATAAAAGATGGCTGATAAAATTGACTTAAAAACTTCGTCTTATATTTTAGGAATAATTAGCATAGTTGGGGCGTTATTCATGCCTTTAGCTACACTAGTTTTCGGAATAATTGGTTTAGTTCAATCAAACAAATCAAAATCAAAACGTTCTAAAACGCTAAACATTGTAGGAATTATTCTAAGTGCTCTTGCAATAGTTGTGTCAATATATGTTACCTTAAATTCGGGAGTTTACTCTCAATTCCCAACAGCTTAAAATGATAAAACCTATTTCAAACAAAAAAGCAGCAATGCAAATGTCTGTTGGAACTATTGTAACAATTGTTCTTTTAATGAGTGTGCTTGTTTTAGGTTTAGTTTTAGTTAGAAGTATTTTTACAACTTCAACAAATGCAGTTGACCAAATAGATGCTCAAGTTCAAAACCAAATTAATAAATTATTTACAAAAGAAGGAAAAGAATTTATTATTTTCCCAGCTTCAAGAGATGTAACAGTTAAAAAAGGAGATAATCCTGCAGGTTTTGCATTCTCAGTGAAAAATAACGAAGTCGAATCAAAAACTTATTCTTATACTATAGAAGCTCAAGATGTTTCTGATTGTGGAAGTAGTTTTACAGAAGATATAGCAGATGGATATCTTTTACCTAAAGAAGGAAGTTTTTCAGTAGGTCCGGGAAAGAATCTTGAACCAGCAGAGTTAATAAAATTTAATGTTCCAGATTCTGCTCCTCCTTGTACAATTATGTATAGAATAACAATTACTGAAGGTGGAGAAACATTCAAAAGCGCAACTGTTTTTGTAAACATAGAGTAATTTTTTAAACACTTTTTCATTCTATAATTCATGTTAAAGATTTATAATACATTAACAAGAAAAAAAGAGACATTTAAACCTCTGAAAAAACAAGTTAGAATTTATGTTTGCGGACCGACTGTTAATGATATTCCTCATTTAGGACACGCCCGACAACAAATTTCTTTCGATATTCTGAGAAGGTATTTAGAATTTTTAAAATACAAAGTAAAATATGTTTCTAATGTAACAGATATTGAGGATAAAATCATTAAAAAATCAAATGAATTAAAAATTCCAATAAAAGAACTAACACAAAAAAATCTAAAAGCTCACTTAGAGGATTATGAAAAACTTAACATAAAAAAGCCTACTTTACAACCAAAAGCAACAGAATATATTAAAGAAATGATTGATTTGATAAAGAGATTAGAAAAAAAAGGCTATACCTATGAAAAAGAGGATGGAGTTTATTTTAAAATTTCTAAATTTAAGGATTACGGAAAATTATCTCATCAAAAAATTGAAAATCTAAAATCAAAAAACCATGATTTTGTCTTATGGAAGTTCTCAAAACCGAATGAACCTGAGTGGAACTCTCCTTGGGGAAAAGGACGTCCGGGGTGGCATATTGAATGTTCTGCAATGTCTTACTCTCTTTTAGGATTGCCCATTGATATTCACGGAGGAGGACAAGATTTAATTTTTCCTCATCACGAAGATGAAATAGCACAATCAGAAGTTGCTTATGGAAAATCTCTTTCAAAATACTGGATGCACAATGGAATGGTAAATGTAGACAAGGTGAAAATGTCAAAGTCTTTAGGGAACTTCAAAACAATCCGAGATTTATTAAAAGATTATTCAGGAGAGATAATTAGATATTTTGTGATTTCAAACCAGTATAGAAAACCAATTGATTTTTCTAAAAAAACTTTAGATAATGCAAAGAATTCCTATGAAAGATTAAAGAATATTTGCTCTGAAATTACCGAAGATAAAAAAGAAAAGAAAACCTCTTTGAAAGAGTTTGAAAAAGCAATGGATGATGATTTAAACACCCCAAAAGCTTTACAGGTTTTATGGAAATTAGTTCGTGATGAAAAAGCAAAAGGAAAGTTTCAAACAATAAAAAAAATAGATGAAGTATTTCAATTAAAACTTTTAGAAAAAGAGAAAATAGAGGTTCCAAAAGAGATAGAGAAACTTTCACAAGAGAGAGAAAAAGCAAGAAAGAATAAGGAATTTGAGAAAGCAGATAAATTAAGAGATGAAATTGAAAAAGAAGGTTTTGAAATTATTGATACAAAAGATGGTTGGGAGATAAAGAAGAAATGATTCAACAAAAAGAAGAAATTCAAGGTCAAGAAGATTATCCGTTTCCCGAAGAGAAAGAGGAAGTTAATGAAGAGATGAATTTGGATTGCAGATGTCCAGAATTAAGATGCCCCCGTCATGGAAATTGTAAAGCTTGTAAAGAATATCATCATAAAAATTTAGAAACAACTTATTGCGGGAAATAATTTATAAACTTAAAATTACTAATAAAAACAAGAGAGGTGAAAAATGACAAAAGTACACTACGACAGCTTCATAAATCTAAAGTACAAACCCAAAAAGACCGACGTGGTTTGTCAATTTAAAATAACTCCTGCAAAAGGTTATACTTTTCGAGAAATTTGTTCTATTACTGCTGGTGAATCAAGTGTTGGAACCTGGACTGATGTTAAAACAATGAATCCTGGAATAGCAAAAAAACTTGCTCCCAAAGTTTTTTATTTGGATAAAAAAAACAATAGATGTAGAATCGCTTACCCCATAGATTTATTTGAGTTAGGAAACATTCCTTGTATTATGTCTTCTATTGGAGGGAATATTTATGGAATGAAATCTGCAAGAGAATTATTCTGGGAAGATATTCAATTCCCTGAAAAAATTATAAAATCTTTCAAAGGGCCAAAGTTTGGAATTCCTGGTTTGAGAAGATATTTGAAAGTGAAAGATAGACCTTTGGTTGGAACAATTGTAAAACCTAAAGTAGGATTAACCTCTAAACAACACGCTAAAGTTGCTTACGATGCTTGGGTCGGAGGATGCGATGTTGTTAAAGACGACGAGAATTTAACTTCTCAGACATTTAATCAATTTAAGAAAAGAATCTCTTTGACTTTGAAAGCAATGAAAAAAGCAGAGAAGGAGACAGGCGAGAAAAAAGTCTATTTGGCTAACTGTACTGCCGAATCTGAGGAAATGTTAAGGAGAATTAAATTCGTTGAAAAGAACAGCGGAAACTACATTATGCTCGACATTTTAACGTTAGGATGGAGCGCTCTACAAACAGCAAGGAATAATACCAAATTGCCTATTCATGCTCACAGAGCAGGCCATGCAATGCTTGATAGACCTTATGGTAAAGGTTTTGGTATGTCTATGGAAGTTATTGCACAATTTGCAAGAATGGTTGGTGTCGATACTCTCCACATCGGAACCGCTTACGGAAAGATGTCCGGAGGCAAGAAAGAAGTCTTACACATAGAACAAGAAATGGAACAAGAATTTACAAAACAAACTAATGAGAATTTGAGTCAAAAATGGTTTGGAGTTAAGCCAGTATTCGGAGTTGCTTCAGGAGGGGTTCATCCTGGGATAGTTGATAAGATTATGGCTTTTATGGGCAAAGATGTAGTAATTCAAGCCGGAGGAGGAATTCACGGACATCCTGACGGAACAGTTAATGGAGCAAAGGCAATGAGGCAAGCAGTAGATGCTTCAATGAAAGGATTTTCTTTAAAGAAATATGCTGAGAATCACGAAGAGTTGAGAAAAGCTTTAGAAAAGTGGTTATAAAATTCTTAAGAATTAATTTTAAATATTTGGTATTTATTTCTTTTTAGACTTTTTATTTTTAGATTTCTTTGATAAATCATATCTTCTATAAAATTCAGCACCTAAAAATAATAATCCTAAAGATCCCAATACAACCAAGATTGTCTTTCCTGTTTTAGATTTTGCAAAACCAATAAATCCACCTGTAATTGTTGCAACGAATCCGTCTTCCCCATTCATAACATTAACATTCCATGTTTTATTCGCTTCTTCTTCATTCCCAATGAATATTTTCGACTCAATCAAGTATTTTCCTTTTCTTTCGGAAATTTCTAAATTATAAACACTATCTAACGACCCATGTTTTGAATCTTCCTGAACTTTTTCTCCATCTAAATACCACTCTGTTCTAACTAATGCATTTCCTTCCGCATTTTTAACACTAACTAAAAACTCGCTTAAACTTTCACCAGTCATATTTATTTGAACCTTTTCAGGATCTATTCTTATTTCTTGTTTAGGTGATGATTGATATTCGCAAGTTCGGTTTTCAGAAGGTTTCATTCCTACAGAACAATATTTTTTTTGTTTCTCACACTCTCTTGTTTGAACGCCTTCAATGTTACAAGGTGTCCACGCCGAACATTGCCAAACAGTAGAACAACTACTCCTTCCACCGCCACCTCCGCCTCCAGAAGATTTAACTGGAACAGGCTTAGTTGTAACATTTATTTCACTCCAATTAGCATTTCCAGCAGAATCAGAAGATACAACAGCACAATAATAAGTTGTAGAAGCTGACAAACCAGTTAAACTCACTGAATGATTCTTTGTTAAACTATCTGAACCAGTATTATCACTAGTATTTGTTACAGGATAAGTTGTATCATAATAAACATAAGAATCTGCACTCTCGTTAGTGTCCCAGTTTAAAGTAATTGAATTATGGGTTCTTGAAGAACTTACATTCTCAATTTGAGGAATTGAAGTATCTAAAGTTATTTTCCAAGTTAAGGTTTTATTTGAATTTCCAACAATATCATTCAAACTTACATTATAATAATAAACTCCATCTGCTAATCCAGTCCAATTAATACTTTCTGAGCCTTGTGTATAAGTTCTTGAAGTTAAATCAACTAATCCAGAATCATTGTATAAACTAAAATTAATCCTATCTTCATTTCCTTCTAAAATTGAAACATTTACAAAAATCCAATTCTGAGAAACATTATCTCCATCACCTTTTGTTGGAGCAGTGTAACTTATCTGTGGAGCATTCATATCAATAAAAATATTTCTTGTTTCAGTTACATTCTTATTTCCAACTTCATCATAAGCAGTTGCATTAATTGTATGGTTTCCTTCCCCTAAAGAATATAAAACATTTTCTCCAGAACTACTATTCACTTCAATATTATCTACATATAATTTTATTTCTGAAAGTCTATCATCACTTGCACTAACATTTATTGTTTGAACAGAATTATAATTTTCTGTTGCAGGTGTTGGAATTTCAAAATTAATCTTCGGAGCTGTATTGTCTACTCTAACTTGTCCTACATAAAGTGTGTTTGTATTTCCTACTTTATCAGTTATTGTTGTATTAATTGTATAATTTCCATCTGGAACAAATCCTACTCCATAACCTGCGTTGTATTTTCCGTCCCAAGTTATAGATCTATTATAATCATAGAAATTTAAATCCCCATTTTTTCTTGCTACAGGATCATTTGAAGAATTGTAAATATAGCTTGTACTCCAATTCCAAATTAATTCAGAAGCATTCATACTAATTATTAACTCATCTAAAATTCCATCTCCATTTTCAGGAGAGAAAACAGAAGCACTTAAACTAGTTTCTGCAGTTAAATTAGGAGCAATAGTATCAACATAAAATGAAACTTCTGTTGAGTTTTGATTTCCAGCTGAATCATTACAATAAACTTTCCAAGTTGTTTGTGTGCTTTCTAAAGACAGAAGGTTTGTAAAATTTGTTCTTGCATTTTTGTAAATTGTTGTCCCATTTCCAACTAACCAACACATTTCAGGATTAGCTTCAATTAAAGTGTAATTCAAAATAGTTCTATGTCCGTCAGCAGCATTATAAGTTGTATTCAAAGGAGCGTTAATATTAATGATCGGAGCAGTATTATCAATCGTGATGCTTATTCTTGTTGAGTTCATATTTCCTGCTTTGTCAGTTGCATTTGCTGTTATGTTGTAGTTTCCGTCTTGAATTTGTTTAGAAGGAATTTCCCAATTACAAGTTTCATTATCTGGGCAAGGATACACTCCACTTGAATCTGATGTATTGCTTAATTGAATTGTAATATTTTTCATTCCACTTAAACCTCCATTAGCAGAAATTTTTATAGTAAAATTGCCCGATAAATTTGCATTGTTTTTAGGAGTATCAATTGAGATTGTCGGGGCTTCAGTATCTCGGATAATAGTCCCTGTGAGATTAACCTCTCTTATAGTTGTTCCATTAGGGTATTTGTCTTTTGCTTTTGCAATCCACGTATAATTTCCTTCATACAACCACCCTCCCATCAAATCATAATGGCCTTTTTCAGAGTAATAAGTGGTTCCATTTTCAGAAAGAGTATTACTCGTAGATTCATCATATTTGTTGGTTATTTTATAATAGAAAAAATCTCCGGGAATCCCCCAATAAAATCCTTTGTTTGTATCATTCAACCAAAACTGGAAGTTTAAGGTATTTTTATTTGTGTAATTTATTTTTGAGATAGGAGTAAAATATCTCAAGTCAGGCTCAATACTATCAACCCAAAAATTAACTTTAGAACTATTTTCATTACCTGAAGAATCATTTGCATAAATAGTCCAATTGTTCCACCCTTCTTTCGAGACTTCTATTTCTGAACCTTCACGAATTAGATCATAACATTCCATTGTCTTGTTTGTTACTCCATTATCTAAGCTATACCAACAAGAAACCATATCAGAATCATTTATCCAAGAAAATTCATCGACTTTTTCAGAATAATAATCTTTTACTGGTTGATTATTTAATGTAGATATCTCAATATTCAAAGAACTAACCATTCCAATTAGACATACTAAAACAAATAATCCAATCACACCCTTTTTCATACTAAAATATATTGAAACCTCTTTATAAATATTTCTCAACTTCAAAGATACTTTTAAAAATAAATTAAAATATCTATTAAAATGAAAAGAGGAAGATACAGAAAATGTGTTTTTGTTGTGGCTTATGCAAAAACAAAGAAAGGGATTTATTATTTAATTTTAAGACGTAAACTTCACTGGAAAGGTTGGGAATTTCCAAAAGGAAGAATAGAATTTCTTGAAACAAAACGACAAACTGTTAAAAGAGAACTAAGAGAAGAAACAGGGTTGGAGCCTCTCAAGATAAAAAAATTCAAAATCAAAGGGAAATACAAATACAAAAAACCTCTCCCAGATAGACCGAAATACATAGGACAAACTTATAGATTATTTTCGGCAGAAGTAAAAAAAGACGAAGTAGTTTTAGACAAAAGAGAACACTCGAATTACAACTGGCTCACTTACAAACAAGCTTACAAAAAATTAACTTGGCCAAATCAAAAACAATGCTTAAGAGAAGTAAATAATTATCTTAAAGGTTCTATTTTCTAAACTTTCCGTGATTAATTAAGTTCTTTATGAAATAAGGTTTTCTTTCTTCTGGAATTCTCAAAGTCCCAAATGCTGAAATAGACTTTATGTCCATACCTCTTCCCGCTAAAACATCTTCATTACTCAATTCTTTACAATCAGAATAAAACCCTATTTTATATTTCGGACCATTCCCCTCTAATTTGAAATGTGTTCCTTCTATGCTTTTGAAGTCTTTTTCTTTAATCATTTCGTATAATCTTTGTGCCATCTCAATTCTTCTAATTTTTTCCTTTTAAAGATTATTGTGATAAATTTATTAATTCCTTTTTCTACATAAAAAAATGAAACCAAGAGAATTTTATCTATCGACCGGAAGAAAAATCCAGCTAGGAAAAAACGCAGAAAATAACGACGAACTTGTTAAACAATACAAAGGGAAAGAAAACGTAATTCTTCACACTGAAAAACCAGGAAGCCCTTTCTGCGTCCTGCCCGAAAAAGCAACTAAAGATGAAATTCAAGAAGCAGCAATAATCTGTGCCGCAAAAAGTCAAGACTGGCGAGATAATAAACGAGATATTCAAATGCACCAATTCACCGGAAAAGACGTAAAGAAACCACTCTTCACAAAAACTGGAACCTGGAAACTAAAGGGCAAACCCAAATTAATTAAAGTAAAGAAACAAGATATTAACAAATGGGAATCGAAGACAAAAAAATAAAAAAAGAATTTGACCACCTCTTCAAATTTTATTCTCACCTACCCGAGGGCTTACGTTCCATAAAAGAGTCTCTAGAATTTTATTCAAAACGAGGCAAAAACGTAGAAAAGTACCAAAGGAAATATAATAAACTTTTAAAAAAGTCTTTTAATTCAGTTATCCAGATAGAAGTTCGAGATGCAAAATTTCTTGATTTAAAATTACTAAAATGGCACTCAAAACAATACAACTAGGAAAAGCAGGAGTAACGGACAACTTCATAGAGAATTTGAAAAACCAATTCAAAAACGCAAGCAACGTTAAAATATCAGTGCTCTCTAGCTGTTGCAGAGATAAAACTGAATTAAAAAAAATCACCGAAGATATTCTGGAAAGATTGGGAAAAAACTATTCTGCAAGAACAATTGGTTATACCATTGCTTTAAAGAAATTGCGGAAAGCAAGAGAGTAACTTTTATAAACCCAATTCTCCCCCTATTTTTAGGTTAATTGATTAAGTTCAATCTATTGTTGAAAAACAAGCCTAAAAATCAAAATGGTAAATCCAGTATATGAAATAAATTCACATGAATATAACTTAAAATTAGCTGAAGCTCTTAAACAAATGCCCGAGATCAAAGAACCAGAATGGGCACAATTTGTTAAATCAGGTCCAGCAAAAGAACGTCCAGTTGATGATAAAGATTTTTGGCATAAAAGAACCGCTTCAATCCTTAGACAAATTTACAAAAAAAACATTGTAGGAGTTTCAAGACTAAGAACAAAATACGGGTCCAAAAAGAACCGAGGATACAAACCCGAACAATTCCGAAAAGCATCAGGTAAAATAATCAGAACAATTCTTCAACAAACAGATTCAGCCGGATTAACTGAAATAGCAAAAGACGTGAAAGGAGTTCGAAGCAAAAAACCTGGAAGACAATTAACAGAGAAAGGAAAGAAATTCATGGAGGAAATCAAATAATGGGAATAAAAAGTAAACAAAAGAAAATCAAACTCGCAACAGCAGCAAAACACGCAAAATGGGCTCCAGTTTGGGTAGTTCTTAAAAAATTTGGAGTTGGAAAAAAAGTCCACCCCTCAGCTACAACAAAACACAGACGTTCGTGGAGAAGAACTAAACTTAACATTAAACCTAAAAAAATAAGGAGAACGCACTATGGATAAAATTTTAGGATCCACTGAAGGAGACTTGGACAAACTATCAAGATTGACTGAAGAAGATATAAGAAAAATAAAATCTAGTGAAGAGTTTGAATTACTTGCAGAGGGAAGAAATAATCTTGTATTTGGAAGCAATTCTCTTTCGTTCGCATTACACAAAAAGCAAGACGGATATATGGTTGCAGGCGATGCAAGACGTTACCAAGAGACAACAGACGCAATAAATAAAATAATCCAAAACTATAACTAAAATGGCAGAAAAACAAACACCCAAAGTTGAAAAAGATTCAAGAGAATATACAATCCCACTTAGAGAAAAATGCCGTCCCGTTCCAATTTACAGAAAAACGCCAAGAGCAGTAAAAACAGTAAAACAATTCTTAGCAAGACATATGAAGGTTTACGATAGAGATTTAAACAAAATAAAATTAGACAAATATCTAAACGAATTTCTTTGGTTCAGAGGAATAAAAAATCCTCCCCACAAAGTAAAAGTTAGAGTGACAAAAGAAGAAAATTTAATCAAAGTTGAACTTGCAGAACTTCCAAAGAAATTAGAATTCAAAAAAGCAAGAGCAGAAAAACAAGAAAAGAAATCTCAAGAAAAAGCTAAAGCTGTTGCTCCTAAACTCAATAAAGAAGAAACTCCTGGCAAAGATGGAGCTAAGGACAAAGTAGAAAAAAAGAAAGAAAACCCTCCTAAAGAAGGCATTGTCGACAAAGACAAAGATGGAGTTGATGATAAAGTTGAAGAAAAGGAAAAAGCTAAAGCTGTTGAAGAAGAAGGAAATAAAATAGAAAAAGCACACAAGAAGAAAAAAGATAATACTACTACTCCTCAAACACCTACAAAACAAAGGCAAGAAGAAACAACTCGAGACGCTTCCCATTAATATTTTTCTACCAAACATATAAAATTAATTTTTCCACAACAACTTTAGAATCCATACTTTTTTATAGAAAATTGAATCTAAAAAATTATGTTAAATCAACTAATCAATGAACTAGACTCAATAAAAAACTCTGAACAAGCAGAAATTTATCAAAGGTTTTTCAAAACTGGAAAAGGCGAATACGGAGAAGGAGACATTTTTCTCGGAATAAAAGTTCCCACACTAAGGAAAGTCGCAAGAAAATACAAAAACCTCTCCCTACAAAAATTAAAAGAATTAATCAAAAGTAAAATTCACGAACATAGATTTATAGCTCTAATAATTCTTATGGATAAATATAAAATCAACAAACAAGACGCTTTCGACTTCTACCTCAATCACACTAAACAAATAAACAACTGGGATTTAGTGGATATTTCAGCACCAAATATCATCGGAGATTTTCTCTATGAAAAAGAAAGAAATATCCTATACGACTTAGCAAACTCCGAAAATCTTTGGGAACAAAGAATCGCAATAATCTCAACGTTAAATTTCATAAGAAAAAATGACTTCCAAGACACACTTTTAATATCAGAAATTCTAATCAATCACGAACACGATTTAATTCACAAAGCAGTTGGTTGGATGTTAAGAGAAGTCGGAAAAAGGGATTTAGAAACTGAAGAAAAATTCCTTAAATTTCATTACAAAAAAATGCCCAGAACAATGCTCAGATATGCAATAGAAAAATTCCCTGAAGAAAAAAGAAAGAAGTATCTACTAGGAAATATATAATAAAATATATACTTTCTAATGATAAATTAATCTTTTAAATTCAAATACTCTTCAATTTCTATGGAAAAATCAATTAACGAGATTCTCGAATTCGGAATTATTAACATCGATAAATCCTCTGGACCAACAAGCTTTAACGTTTCGGATTTTATAAGAAAAAAATTGAAATTGAGAAAGACATCTCACTTCGGAACTCTCGACCCAAAAGTTACAGGAGTTCTCCCAATTGCTTTAAATCGAGCGTGCAAACTAACAGGTTACTTTCTCGGAGAAGACAAAGAGTACGTGGGGATAATGAGATTACACGAAGACCTTCCTTTAGAAAAAATAGAAAAAACAATTCAAGAAAAATTCATAGGAAAAATAACTCAAATGCCTCCATTAAAATCAAGAGTTAAAAGACAATTGAGACAAAGAGAGATTTACAAATTTGATTTGTTGGAAAAAGATCAAAATGACATTCTATTCAAAGTATCATGTCAAGGAGGAACTTATATTAGAAAATTAATTGATGATTTAGGAAAAGAACTTAAAGTTGGAGCACACATGCTTGAACTTCGAAGAATAAGAGCAGGAATTTTCACAGAAGAATCAATGGTTAATCTTTATGACTTTGAAAAAGCAGTAGATGAATACGAAAAAGGAAACGACACTTTGCTGAGAAAAATAATAATCCCCGCAGATATAATCAAACAAGTTTATTCTGCAATAGAAATTAAACCAGACAATCTAAGAAAAATTTTTACAGGAAATCCAATTTGCAAAAAAGATTTAATTAAAGATAATGGTGTAAAGGTAGATTCGGTAGTTCCTGTTTTCTGCAATAATAATTTTATTGGAATGTATAAGATTCTAAGAAAAAAAGAGATTTTTGCAAAACCCGAATACGTAATGCAACCCATAAATAAAAACATTAATAAGAAACAATAATTTTCTTCTTTTATGAGACACTTCATTTATTTTTCATCTTCAGCAGCAACTTCAGGCAAAGCACTTTCACAAGGGAATTTAATGAAGGCTGGAAGAATGGACATCGCGATTCACTCTTTTATCCAAGCAGTTTATTTATCAGAAGATTTTAGAAAAGACACAATTTTCCACTTTGTTTTATATGGAATGCCCGACCCTCCAAAACACATTCAAATTCAAGTAACAGATGAATTGGGTCTAAATAAAAAAGATGTTGGAAAAATAATCCAAAAAATCCTTTACAAATATAAAGAAGGAGAAAAAAATGAACCTCTTCCGGGATGCTTCGTAGAAAAGAAATCTCTTTTAAAATTAATAGACGAATTACAAGAAAAAGGAAAAGAAATTTTTATCCTAGATAAAAAAGGAGAGGATTTAAGAGAAACAAAAATAAAAAGTCAGCCCGTATTTTTAATTGGAGACCACGAAGGACTTCCAAAAAAAGAATACAAAAGGCTAAAACAAATAACCACTCCCGTTTCAATTGGAAACAAAATGTATTTCGCATCCCAAACAATTGCGGTTGTCAATAACGAACTGGATTATAGGGGTATTTAATACAATTAAAAATATAAACTCCTATTCTTTTAACCAAATATGAAAAAATCGGTTAGACTTTATATAACAGGAACAGTCCAAGGAGTTTTCTTCAGAGCATTCATAAAAGAAAATGCCGAAAAACATAATGTAAAAGGTTTTGTAAGAAATCTAGACGACGGCAGATTGGAAGTATTTTTAGAAGGGAATTTAAACGAAGTAAATAAGATGATTGAAATCTGTGAAAAAGGTCCGAAACACGCTCAGATAAGAAACGTAGAAGCAAAACCTGAAAAATTCCAAGATTTCAAAACTTTCAAAGTATTACATATATAAAATGATTTACACAAATTCTGACGGAGGCGCAAGAGGAAATCCTGGACCGGGAGCAGTAGGTTTCCTAGTCAGGAAAGACGACGAAATACTGAAAACTGGAAGTAAGACAATCGGAAATGTAACAAATAATCAAGCAGAATATCAAGGATTAATTGAAGCACTGAAACTTGCATCCGAATTCACCAATGATGAAATAACATGCATCCTAGATTCAGAATTAATTGTCAAACAACTAACAGGAGAATATCAAATAAGAAACCCTCAACTTCTCGAATTGTTTGTCAAAGTACAAAAACTTCAAGAAAATTTTAAGAGAATAAATTATAAACACGTAAAAAGAAGCAATAAATATCAAGTAATTGTTGATGGTTTTCTAAACGAAGCTTTAGATAATTCTACCCAATAATTTTTTTATATAAATCAATCATTTCTTTTCTAAACTTTTCATCTTCACATAATTTAATCTCCGCTTCATACATTGGCTTTAAAGGAAAATCCTTCGAAACTCCTTCTAATCGTTTCTTTGCCCCACCGCTCCTTGTCGGCATAAATTTTTCTAATTTTCCCCCCTCTTCAACATGAGTATTTATTCTGGATAAAGCATAGAACTTGTCATAATTTTCTATCCCTTTATCCATAAGAAGTTCATAAAATTTTTCAGAATCATCATTCATAAACTCATTAAATAAATCTAAATCTCTATCGGTTTGTTCAGGAGAGTCCTTTCTAAGTTCAAAATATTCTTTATCTAATTCATCTTCATTCATTGGCAAATCAAATTCCATTATTTTAATGAATAAAAACTACTTTTAAAACTTCCTACAATTAATTATTTAAATTGAAATCCTATTCTTTTATCATGGCGGAAAAATTTTTTTGGGCAGACCAAATAGCTGAAAATCTGATAAATAAATTTCCAAATCAAAAAGAATTTGTTTGCGCATCAGGAATAACTCCTTCAGGATACATTCATATTGGGAATTTTAGAGAAGTGATAACAACCGATTTAGTTGTTAGAGCCCTGAGAGACAAAGGAAAAAAGGTTAGATTCCTATATTCTTGGGATGACCATGATAGATTCAGAAAAGTTCCAAAAAATGTTCCAGAAGAATATGAAAAATATCTTGGAATGTCAATAAGCGAAATACCCTCTCCTTTTGATAAGAAACTTTCCTATGCAGAATATTTCGAGAACCAATTTCAAAACTCTCTAAAAAAAGTATGGATTGAACCCGATTTTATAAGACAAAGCGAAATGGTAAAGAGTTGTAAATATGCAGACTCACTAAAACTTGCCGTAGAAAAGAAACAAGAAATTATGAAAATCTTAAACAAGTATAGGAAAGAACCTCTTGCAAAAGATTGGATGCCCCTAACCATATATTGTAAATCTTGTAAGAAAGATTCTACCAAAATAATTTCAGTAAATGATTATGAAGTGGAATATGAATGTGCTTGCGGAGAAAAAAATAAAATAGATATGAGAAAAGAAGGAATAGTCTATGCTCCATGGAGAGTTAATTGGCCAATGAGGTGGGATTACGAAGGAGTTAATTTCGAACCCGGAGGAATAGACCATAGCGTGGAAGGTGGTTCTTTCACAACCTCGAAAGAGATTGTAAAAAAAGTTTTCGAAGGGGAAGTTCCAATGTATCAATTTTATGACTGGGTAAGAATTAAGGGAGGAAAGGAATTCTCAAGTTCATCTGGAAATGCTTTAACCCTTGACGATGTAGAACAGATTTACGAACCTGAAATTTTGAGATATTTATTTGTGGGAACAAAACCAAAGTCAGGATTTCAAATTAGCTTTGACTTAGATGTTATAAAAATTTATGAAGATTTTGACAAACTTGAATCAGAATATTTTGAAGGAAATTTAAACCCTCAGAAAAAAAGAATGTATGAGTTATCAAATATAAAAATTCCAAAATCAAAACCTAAAAAAGAAAGTTTTAGACACCTCGTTACTTTAGTTCAATTAGGAAAAATCTCTGATTTAAATCAACGTTCAAAATTTAGAGCAGAGAAAGTTAAGAACTGGTTGGATAAATACGCCCCCGAAGAAATGAGATTCCAAGTGCAAGATAAATTAAAATTACCCTTCAAAGGAAAAGAAAAAGAATCCCTAATAGAATTGAGGGAAAGACTAAAATCAAAAGACTTCACAGAAGAAGAATTATTCAATGAGTTCTATGGCATTTGTCAGAAACTTGAAATAAAAAATACCGAATTTTTTAGAACATGCTACCAAGCAATTATTGGAAAAGAAAAAGGTCCAAGACTTGCAGGTTTTATTTTGATGATTGGCAAGGATAAAATTATTAAACTTCTAGAACAATTGAAATAATATGGCATTAATAGTAAAATCAAACATAAAAAAGGTTGTGAATGAATTGGACAAAGAAAATTCTGTTTCCTCAGTTGCAGAGGAAGTAGGCCCTGCATTGGAAAGGAAAGTCCAAGACATACTTCTAGAGGCTATTGAGAGGGCAAAATCAAACAAACGAAGAACTTTACAAGCAAGAGACCTCTAATATTTGTGTCCAAGAATTATTTTATTTAAATATAATTCTTGCTTTTTAATATCATAACGAAAAACAATTCTTAATTTTCCAACTCTGATTCTACAATAATTATTCCATGGAGGTTTCATATGTTTGTATCTTATTGGATTCTCTGAAACTTCATTAATTTTTTTAATAATTCTCTTTTGAGAATCTTTGTCTAGTTTATAGAAGTCTTTTTCAAATTCTTTAGTTGGAACAATTTTGTAATTCATTCCAATCTGCAAAATCCCTATTTTTAATTTGTTCTTCAGATCTTTTCATAGATTCCATAAATTCAGGATTACTTGATAATTCAAAAGATTCAAGCCAAAGCTGAATTTCTTCCACTAAATTAGCTAATTCACCAACAGAATTTCGATCTAAAGTTATATTTTCCATAAACAATTCAAGCACCACAGGTTTTTAAGATTATTGATAATTATATGTTACTTTTACAAAGAAGTAACAAAAAGAAAGCTTTAAATAGTTTTTTCTGTATTGAAAATTTATGAAAGAAGGACTTACAAATTTTGTAATGAATGAAAATTCCTTTCATGAAATTTGCGGGAAAATTTCAAAATGGAAGATAGCTACAGCTATAACGTGCCGGAATAATAAAGGATGTTGGTATTTAACAAACAAAGATTTAATTGATTTCTATAAACATATTGAAAAAGAAATAAAATCTGGGAAGAAATTTGGAAGAGAGCTCACTGGAACTAGTTATGGCAAAGGCACACACAATTTATTAAAAAATTATTTAACAGAAAAAGAATTAATTTAATCAACAAAACTCAACAAAACAAAACTCCACCAAGAAATAAAACTAATAACCAAACTAATTCCTATTTTAGTCTGTAAACTTCTAGGCAATAAAACTTTTTTCCCAATTAATTTGTCTAAACGAGGAGAAATATGAAAACTCAAAAAACACCCATTAAGAATCATCACTCCAAGTAAAACACTCTTAATAACTTCAATAATTCCAAATCCTCTTTCAATTAAAATAAAAATCCATGTAACTAAAACAATAATCGTCCCAATCCAAATTAATGGTTTTGTAGTATGGTGTGCAGAAATAGTATCTTGCGTTTTTTTCTTACTTTTCCGAGAGAAAAATCCCATAACATCAATAACACTCACAGCACCCAACCCAATAATTATTCCAACAAAATGAAAAAACATTAACCAATCAACATCTATCATAAAATAAAATAGTTTAAAACCTATAAAAACATTACTCAAATATGAAAATAAACTGGAAAAAATTAATTCTTTCTTTCATCATAGTTTTTTTAGTAGCATTCATCGGAAGTTTATTCACTTCTCCAAACACTTCAACAGATTGGTATGAATCAATTAAACCAGAAATAACCCCTCCAAGTTTAGTATTTCCAATCGTTTGGAATATTTTATTTACCCTAATTTCAATTTCTTTGTACTTAGTTTTAATTTCAAAAAACAGCTCCAAAAAAATCTACTTCCTTTTTGGAATAAACTTCATACTTAATATTCTCTGGAGCTTAATTTTCTTTGAATTAAGATTAACTCAAATAGCATTTATAGAAATAATTTTGCTTTTAGTTTCAACTTTGTTATTAATAATTAATACTTACAAAATAAATAAAATTTCTTCATACTTATTAATACCTTATTTATTGTGGCTTAGTTTTGCAACAATACTTAATTTTTTAATTGCATTTTAGAAACAACAAATAAGTAACAGAATCCCTTTGAAAACCATATAAAAATGAGGCTTTTAGTAACTATATGCTGAAATTCTCGGCGGACCTCGAATCTTACACAATAGTTCTATCAACGTTATCTTCTTTAACGGCCTTCGTTGTCTCGTTTTGCGGATCGCTTCGTGCTTAGATGCATTCAGCTCTTATCGATGTAATGCGTAGCTATGCAGCCTGCTATATAACAACTGCTCACCAGAGGCATCCAACCTCCGTTCCTCTCGTACTAGAAGATTGTTCCACTCAGACAACGGCACACCTAGTAGATATCATACAAACTGTCTCGCGACGTTCTTAACCCAGCTAACGATCCCTTTTAATGCGTGAACTCCGACACCCTTGCACGCTTCTGCACGCGCAGGATAGGAAGAGCCGACAGCGATGTACCAAACCGCCCCGTCAATATGGGCTATCGGGGGCGACAAGCCTGTTATCCTTGGGGTAACTTTTCTATCAGACACGGCTTCTATTAAAAAAGCACGTGGGTTCACTAGGCCCTACTTTCGTACCTGCATTTCTTGCTGTTCGAAATACAGTCAGACAAGCTTTTGCCCTCGCACTCAACTCCAGATTTCCAAGCTGGATGAGCTTGTCTTTGGGTCCTATCGATATTTTTTCGACAGGGCACCGCCCCAGTCAAACTGCCCGCCTGCTGCTGTCCTCTAAAAGAGTAAGCAAACTTAAACAAAATAAGTAGTATTACAAGATCGCTCCTCTGCCACCGAAATGACAGACTCGACGCTCCTACTTATGCTATGTATTTCGTTTAAATTCACAACAACAAGTTGCAGTAAAGTTCCACAAGGTCTTCGCTTCCCACTAGGCGTCTCCGGTCTTTTCACCGGATGATATTTTCAGAGGGCTCCAATTGGGGACAGTGACAACCTCGTTAAACCATTCATGCAAGTCGCAATTCATACGACAA
>CAZSGW010000004.1:0-63228 GCA_964606775.1 Candidatus Woesearchaeota archaeon | reverse complement strand
GACCTCGTGAGTTTCCAATCTCCGAAAATTCTTTGATATCGTAGTTGCTGAAAATGTCTTTGTCTTGGAGCGCGCTTTTTTGTTTCTTTTTTTCTAAAAAAGAAAATTGGGCACTTTCTTTATCTTATTCCGAATTTTTCATTTAAGAAAATTTTAATATCCTTAACAATTTCCTTAGATTCCCCTATAACATTTTTTATTTCTTCTTGAGGCATTCCAAAAGAAAAATAGTTTTGTATTAATTCTAATTTTTGATTAAGAAGTACTAATAATTTTTTTAATTCAATAATGTTTTTATTTTTAATTTTATTAGGTAATTTTGATAAATATTCTGAAGTGTTTATTTTCCACAATGAGTGCGGAGGAAGAATTTTTTTTCCTTTATTATTCTCTAATAATTCTTCGTACCATTCAAGGTTGCCTTTAAGACTATACTCTTTTGTATTAATTAAAATGTCATTTGATTTACTACTCACAGCATTTAATTCAACAATTAAGGAATTCAAAAGACCAAAATAAATTTGATTTCTTTCGTTTTTTCTGTCTTGTCTTTCTTTATTAAATAAAAACCACATCAATAATAAAGTAGAAATTCCAATTATTGCAGTTACTATTAAAGAGATTAAATTGGAATAATCAAAATTACTTCCAGAAATATAAATTAAATTATTACTCATTTTCTATTTCACTTTATTTATCAAGAACTTAAAGTAGCTCCGCAAAGCCCAACAGCATCTGGCACAGCTTTCTCAGCAGTTATCTTATCCCAACCAATTGTATTTCTATAATCTAATGACTTCATACAAGTTAGTATCTCCATTTCTGGCGCTCCTGTTTCCTTACGAACAGCAACTAAAGAACTTCCAAATCTACTATAATTCTCGTTAGTCGTTGATAATCCATATTGTTGCATAACAGAGTCAATACGACTTTTAATTTCATCGTAGGAATAATCACCTACAAAAGCGATTTCCATTTGTTCAAGAGCAGTCATTTTTTCAACAGCTGTTTTAGTATTGTCTGTATTTTGAGTATTTGTTGTAGAAGAATTATCTCCACCGCTAAACATTCCAATTAATATGAATAATAAAAAAACTCCAATAACTCCTGACCAAACAGGATGTTTTTTAATCCAATTTTCTTTAACCATAATAAAAGAACAAATAAAAACTCATATAAAAACTTTTGGTTTGAAAAGTGCCCAATAAATAAATTTCGGCGAAGCCGACTATCTGTTTTCGTAGAAAACTCGCGCGCTCTTTCTTTGGGGGTTAAGTCTACTTTTTATTTTCAGCAATTTCGTTTAATCAGCGATGTTATGCGACAATTTTAATTTCGCATTGGAGCGTTAAACGAAGATATCAAAATCAGAATTTTTGGTTTACCGACGCTGAGGAGGAGATTGGAAATTGAAATGAACAGGTATTAAATGAACTTCATTTATGTAAGTTCTATTTAATGGTAAATAAAATATAAAAAGCGAACTACTTTCTAGACTTGAATGAGTGAGAGAAAACGAAAAACACTTGATATGCTTAAACAAAAACTTGTTTTCAAAGGTTTTTCTCCTAAAACCATTAAATCATATATGTATCATTCTGAAAAATTTCTTAATTATTTAGATAAAAGTTCGCAAAAGTGTGATGAAACATCTGTTAAAAAGTACTTTGATATATTGCATAATAAAAATTATGACTTAAGCACGATAAGATTAATTAAAGCATCACTTGATTTTTTAATAAAAAATATCTTAGAAAAAAACGTTGCAATAGAAAACATCCCTATCCTAAGAAAAAGAAAACCCTTCCAAAAGTGCTTTCAAAGAAAGAAATAAAAATAATTTTGGAGGAATCAAAAAACACCAAATATAAACTTGTATTGAAAATGCTTTATTCTTCAGGAGTTAGATTAAATGAACTTATTAATTTAAAAAGAGAGCATATTGACCCAAATAGAAAAACCATATTAATCTCGCAAGGAAAAGGTAAAAAAGATAGAATAACTATTCTCTCTAAAGCATTAAGTAAAGAACTCTTTGATTATATATGCAAAACAGAATTTAGAACAAGATATCTTTTTGAAAGTAGTAGAGGAAAAAAATACTCTCAAAAAACAATTCAAAAAATTCTTGAGAAATCCTCAAGAAAACTAAAAAAGAAAGTAACTCCTCACATGCTAAGGCACAGCTTTGCAACACATCTTTTAGAGCAAGGAACAGACATCAGACATATTCAAAAACTTCTTGGACATTCAAATCTTGAAACAACTCAGATCTATACAAAAGTTGCAAACACAGATTTATTAAATATAAAATCTCCATTAGATACTATATGATAAAGTTCGGACCAGCAGGTTTAGGGCCTGTTAAAACGGCAGAAGAAGTTCTTGAGAAATATTCTCAATTAGGACTCGAAGCTTGTGAGATTGCATTCACTTATTCAGTTTATATTAAAAAAGATGATGCTGTAAAAATTGGCAATAAAGCTAAAGAACTTGGGATTTCATTGAGTGTTCATGCGCCGTATTTTGTTAATTTGAATTCTGATGAAATGGAAAAAATTGAAGCTTCGAAAAAAAGAATTTTGAAGTGTGCTGAAATTGGGGAAGAACTTGGGGCTAAGATTGTTGTGTTTCATCCTGGATATTATGGGAAGGACAAAGAAAATGCTCTTTCAAACATTAAATTAAGAATTAAAGAGATGCAAAATTATGTTAAAGAGAAAAATTGGAAAATAAAGCTTGCTCCTGAGACTATGGGAAAAATAAATGTTTTTGGTTCTGTGGAAGAGATTTCTGAATTGGTTAAAGAAACAGGTTGTTCTTTTTGCATAGATTTTGCGCATGTTCTGGCAAGAGAGAAAAAAATTGATTTTGATAAAATTAAAAAATTATTTCCTCAAGATGAATGGCACTGCCATTTTTCAGGAATAGAATATAATGAAAAAGGTGAAAGAAAACACCAAAAAACTGAAGAAAAAGAATGGAAAGAATTAATTAAAAATTTGCCAAAAGACAAAAAAATAACAATAATAAATGAGAGTCCTTATCCGGTTGAAGATTCTATCGAAGGGTTAAAAAATCTTAAAGATAATGAATACTCCTGAACCAATACTTATTATTGCGATTAGATATTTTAGAATATTTGATTTAACTTTTTTAACAAAATAAGTTGCGAGAGGTGTTGAAATTAATCCTCCTGCTGTAAGAGAAGTAACTAAAGACCAATTAACATCCGAGAAACCGTTAATAAAGATAAAAAGAATAAAACCGATTAAACTCACTATTCCTTCTGATAGCGCTGTTATTCCCACTGCCTTTTTTGGATTTACTCCGGAGAGTATTTGCCCTCCTGCTAAAACTGGGCCATAACCATTTCCTGCAAGTCCTTTATTAAAAGAGGCCAGAAAACCAAAAGCCATCAGTCTTTTCCAAGAGAATTTTGATTTTTTCTTTTTTTGTATTAAAATGAAAACTCCAACTAAAATAACTAAACCTCCAACATAAATTTTAAGGAATAATGAGGATACATTTGTTGCAAGAAAAACTCCTAAAAAAATTGCTATTATTCCAAACCCAATTAAAACCAATAAAATGTTTTTATTTTTCTTTTGTGAAAAATTAACATTCTTGAAATTATGATGTAAAACACCTGCAAATAAACTTAATACCGCACTTGTAAAAATTACAGCAGAAACTGATTCTAAAGGTGCAAAACCAAGAATAATCAAAATTGCTGTGAGAGTTCCATAACCCATACCTGCGGAAGCGTCCAAAAATTGCAAAATAAACGCTACGATAAATGCAATGAAAATAAACTCTAACACCATTAGAATTGAAAAAATTCAATGTATTTAACTCTTTTTAGTTTAAAAATAAAAATAAAAAATTTTGAACAATCTTTAATTATTGTTCTCTGTGTTTTGCAAAACAGTCTCTACACCTAACTGGCTTATCGCCTGTGGGCTTGAAGGGCACTTCGCATTGCTTTCCACAATCGGAGCAAGTTGCTTTGTGCATTTCTCTTGGGCTTCTATCGAAATTTCTTCCTCCTCGGTTGAAGTTTCTTCCACCACCGCCAAATCGTTTTTGGGGTCTGTTCTTCTTAAAACAGTCTTGACATCTTACTGGCTTCCCTTCTGTTGGTTCAAAAGGAACTTCACATTCCTTTCCGCAGTCAGAGCAAGTTGCTTTATGCATTGTTCGTTCTTCGTCCATATTTCCTCCTTACAATACCAATCCTGTTGGTTGTGAAAATCCCAAATTAAATCGCTATTTAAAGCTTTGGATGGCAAGTTTAATAAAGACAAAATATCTTTCATAAGCATGTTATATATAATTGGCCTCGGATTGAATATTGATGGAATTTCGAGCTATGGGCTGGAAATCCTCAGAAGATGTAAGAGAGTTTACTTGGAAAATTATACTGTTGATTTTCCGTATTCGGTTGGAGAGTTAAAGGATTTTTTAGATAAGAAGATTATTGAAGCGGACAGAGAGAAGGTTGAGAGTTTGGAATTAGTTGATGAAGCAAAAAAATTGGATGTTGCGTTGTTGGTTTATGGTTCTCCTTTGACCGCTACCACACATATTTCATTAATTGAAGAAGCAAAAAGGATGGGAATTAGGTACAAAATCATTTACAATGCCTCCATTTTTGATGCGGTTGCTGAGACGGGTTTGCAATTATATAAGTTTGGAAAGGTTGCATCAATGCCCGCTTGGAAAAAATCATATGAACCGGATTCTTTTATGGAAATTGTTCAACAGAATAAATCAATGCAGGCACATAGTTTGATTTTATGTGATATTGGTTTAGATTTTCCAGAAGCTTTAGAACAATTAGAAAAATCTGCAAAAAAACATAAAATTCCTTTGAAAAAGTTGTTAGTTTGTCAGGCAATGGGAACTAAAAAGCAGAAAATTGTTTATAGAGCGATTGAAGAGCTTAGGGATTATTCTGGGATTAAGAATCCTTTTTGTATAATTGTTCCTTCAAAGATGCATTTTGTTGAGAAAGAGGTTGTTGAGGGTTTTGACTAAACTCCTGATAAGCAACGTTTAATGCTTTATTAAAATTAGGATTAGAATATTTAATTTTATTCATAAAACACCATTGTCTGTCATAGAGATTTTCTCTAAAAAATTCAATAAAATTAGAATATTCCTCTTGGGGAAATTGTTTTATCTTATTCCAAATATTCTCCATGAAAATAAATGAATTTTTTGAATATTTAAGAATTTGTATTATTTTAAATAAGTTTTAAAAACATCTCCTTTCTTTGTTAATTATGGCAGAAATTAAGGACATTGAAGAAGGAATTTTGGAATTTTGGAATAAAGATAATACTTTTCAAAAGTCGTTAGAGAAAACAAAAAATGGGAAGCCATATATTTTTTATGATGGTCCGCCTTTTGCAACTGGCTTACCTCATTATGGGCATTTACTTGCTTCTATTTTGAAGGATGTTTTTCCGAGATTTTTTACAATGAATGGAAGATATGTTGAAAGAAAATGGGGATGGGATTGTCATGGGTTACCAATTGAAAATGTTGCCGAGAAAGAATTGAAAATTAATTCTAAGGATGAAATTGAAAAACTTGGTGTAAAGAAATTTAATGATTTTTGTAGAACAAAAGTTTTGACCTATGCCAAAGAATGGAAAAAGACAATTGATAGAATTGGTCGTTGGGTAGATTTTGAAGGTGGCTACAAAACAATGGATAAAGATTACATTGAGAGTGTTTGGTGGGCTTTCAAGCAATTATATGATAAGGGCTACATTTACGAAGGAGAAAAGATTTTGATGTATTGTCCTCGTTGTTCGACTCCCTTAGCAAAATCGGAGATTGCGATGGATAATTCATATAAAAAAGTAAAGGATACAAGTCTTGTTGTGAAGTTTAAATTAAAAAATGAGGATGCTTATGCTCTGGCTTGGACAACCACTCCTTGGACATTGCCTTCCAATTTAGCTTTGACTGTTAATCCTGATTTGGTTTATGTTTTCATAAAAGATAAAGATTCAAAAGAAATCTATGTCCTTGCAAAAGAACTTTTGGGAACGTTTTACAAATCTCCTGAAGAGTATGGAGTTATTAAAGAAGTTAAAGGAAAAGAGCTGGAAGGATTAGAATATGAACCTTTATTTGATTATTTTAAGGATACTCCAAATGCGTTTAAGATTTTGTTAGCGGATTTTGTTACGGCCGAAGATGGAACAGGAATTGTTCATACTGCTCCTGCTTTTGGTGAAGATGATAATGCTGTTTGTAGGAAATATAAAATTCCGATGGTTCAGCCTGTTGATGAAAAGGGACATTTTACTGAAGATGTTAAAGACTTTGCAGGACAATATATTTTTGATGCTAATTTGGAAATTGTAAAGTTTTTGAAGTCAAATAAAAAAGCTGTTATGTCACGAAAGATTGAGCACGAATATCCTTTTTGTTATAGGTGTGAGACTCCCTTAATGTATAGGGCGTTACCCGCTTGGTTTGTTGATGTTCAGAAAGTTAAGGATAAATTGTTAAAGATAAATAATAAAATTAACTGGATTCCAGAATTTTTGAAAGAGGGTAGAATGAAACACAATATTTCTACTGCTCCAGACTGGAATATTTCAAGAAACAGATATTGGGCGACTGCAATTCCAATTTGGAAATCAAAATCTGGAAAGATAAAAGTTATTGGTTCAATTGAGGAATTGAAAAAATATTCAAAGAAAAATTTGAAAGATGCTGACTTGCATAAGGATTATCTTGATGAAGTTATTTTAGAAATAGACGGAGAAGAATACAAAAGAATTCCGGAAGTTTTGGATTGTTGGTTTGAATCGGGTTCAATGACTTTTGCTCAGTTCCATTACCCTTTTGAAAACAAAGAATTTTTTGATAAGAATTTTCCCGCAGATTTCGTTGTGGAATACATTGGTCAGACGAGGGCATGGTTTTACTATATGATGACTTTGTCGGCAATTATCTTCGATAAAAAACCTTTTGAAAATGTTTTGACAACTGGAACAATCCTAGCAGAAGACGGAGAAAAAATGTCAAAATCAAAAAAGAATTTTCCCGACCCTCACGAGATAATAGACAAATATGGTGTTGATGCATTGAGATTTTATTTATTACAATCTCCGGTAATGAATGCGGATAACTTTAACTTTTCAGAAAAGGGTGTTGAAGAAATCTATAAGAAAGTTTTATTATTGATGTATAATGTAAATAATTTTTATTCAATGTATAAAACAGATAAGAAATTAGGAAAAGAAAAAATAGAAATTATTGATGAATGGATTTTATCAAGGTTAAATGAGGCTGGTTTGAAGGTTGAGAATTATTTGAAAGAGTATAATACAATTAAAGCTTGTAATGAGTTAAGAGTATTTATTGATGATTTGTCTACTTGGTATGTTAGATTAAATAGAGATAGATTCAATGAAGGTGATGAAAAGGGAGTTTTAGTTTTGAAAGAAGTTTTGGATAAACTTTCTAAGATTTGTGCTCCAATCATGCCTTTTATTTCTGAAAGTATTTTTCAAACTTTATATTCTGAAAAAGATTCTGTTCACTTAGAAGATTGGCCAAAGTTCAGTAATAAAAAAATTGATGGAGATTTAATGGCTCAAATGGAATTGGTTAGAGAAATTGTTTCTTTAGGTCTAAGGCAAAGGGACCAAAACAAAGTTGGTTTAAAATGGCCTTTGTCAAAAGTAAAAGTTTTTGCAAAAGGAAGTGAGAATTTAGAGAAATTTTCTGAATTAGTTAAAACAGAATTGAATGTTAAAGAGATTAAATTTGAATCTCCTGTTTCAAAAGGAACTGAATTAAAAGTTGAAATGGATTTCAATTTAACGCCTGAATTAGAGGCAGAGGGTTATGCTAGAGAAGTTTCTAGACAGGTTCAATCATTTAGAAAGAATTTAGGTTTAAACAAAAATGATGAGATTGAATTGCAATTGATTGTCGACGAAGAATTTAAGAAAATGCTTGATTCACAAAAAGAGTATATTAAGGAGAGAACCAACGCTAAAAAACTAGATGTTGTCACTGAAGACAAGGAAACATTTAAAAAGAAAAAAGAGTTTAAAGTAAAAGAAAGAAGAGGGATTATTGGGGTTAAATGACTACCGATTGGTACTCCTATATGTTTACTCTTCTAATATAACAAACTTTAAAAAGAAAAAGAGGCTGATAAAGACAATACAATGATAGTTAAAGATGAATTTTTGAGTAGGTTAAGAAAGATTTTTGATTTAAATTTATATGAAGTTAAAGTTTGGACTGCGTTACTTTCCCGTGGAACTTCCACTGCAGGAGAGCTAAGCAATATTTCTGATGTTCCTAGGTCGAGAACATATGATATTTTAGAAAGTTTAGAAAAGAAAGGTTTTATTATTATGAAGTTAGGTAAGCCAATTAAGTTTGTTGCTTTAAAACCTCAAGAAGTTGTTGAGAGAGTTAAGAAAAATTTGCATAAGTATACTCAAGAAAGAACTAAGAGGTTAGAGTCTTTGAAAGGTGACGAAGTTCTTGAAGAGCTAGATAGTTTGTTTACTAAAGGTATCAAGTTTGTTGAACCAACGGATTTATCTGGAAGTTTGAAGGGAAGGCAAAATTTATACAACCATTTAGATATGATGATTAGAGAGGCAGAAAAATCTATAACAATTGTTACAACTGCGGAAGGTTTGAATAGAAAACTAGAGGCTTTGATGCCCAACTTAGAAAAATGTAAGAAAAGAGGGGTTAAGATTAGAATAGCTGCTCCGATTGATAAGAATAATCTTAAAGTGGCGAAGGAGTTGAAAAAAGTTGCTGAGGTTAAAAACATGCAAGGCATAAAGGCAAGATTTATAGTTATTGATTCTAATCAGTTGATGTTTATGCTTCTTGATGATGAGAAATTCCACCCTAACTATGATGTAGGAGTTTGGATTAATACAGAATTCTTTGCTTCGGCTTTGGAGCAAATGTTTGAACTTGCGTGGAAGAATATGAAGCCTGTTCGATAGTTATTTAGAAAATTCTTCTAAACTTGCCATATTTTTTATTTTAAATATTTCAAGCCTAAGTTTCTTTGAGTTTCTTTTTCCTTTAGTGAAATTCATTGCCTGAGATTTAATTGTTCTGAAGGGAACATTATACTTTTTTGCCAACTTTAGATAGTTTCTGAATTGTATATTCTTTGGAACTTTTTTATTTGCAAGTTTTGAAAAAATTTCGGGTCTTCCGATTGCTTCTCTTCCAACCATTACAAAATCAAATTTTTCCAGTAATAGTTTTGCGTTTTTTTCGTTTACATCTCCAGAGTAGATTACTGGAAGTTTGGTCTTTGATTTTAATTCTTCGGCAAATTTTAAATCCGGTTTTCCAGAATATCCCTGACTTCTTGTCCGAGAATGAATTGAAATTGCATCGCAATATCTTTCAGCTATTTTTAAAATTTCAAAAGTTCGAGAAGATTTTCTAAGTTTAAGCGTTACGGGTTTTTTAGTTGAACTACGGATTGTTTTCATTATTTCTTCTATTGTCTTTAAATCTGTTAGGTAACTTCCGAATTTATGTTTTTGTGCAGTTTTTGCAGGACATCCAAGATTAAAATCCCAAAGAGAAACTTTTGAATCGTATTTTTTAATGAACTCTTTTATTCCTTTTGTTGTTTTGCAAAATAATTGTAAAGCAGGTTTATCTTTTAGAACAACTTCTTGTTTTGTTTGAGGATTAATCATCCCTGTATAAGTTAGACCACAACCAGCTCTTTTACAAATAATTCTAAATGCAGAATCGTTAATTTCTTCCATCGGAGCAAGGAAGAATTTGTTTTTTGGTTTGAAATTTCCTATTTTATTTTTCATAAAAATAAGAGGAAGAATTAGTTTAAAAATATAAAGATAAAAAAATAAAAATAAAGTTTAATTATTGAAAGTGTTTAGCAATTGCTAACAATACACCAAGTAAAGTTGTTACTACAACAACCCAACCGAAGAATACTGTTATTGCTGGACTTAACCAATTAATTATTAAAATTCTGTTGATCATCCCAAAAGCTACTGCTAATGAAACGATAACTCCAGTAAGCCAAGCTAAAAAACTTAAAACTTTTCCGAGAGCACTAGTATCATCTTTTGCCATTTTGAGTGTTTCTAAAACGATTCACCTCCTTTCACCTCTGTTTATCGTAATTAAATTAATCAAATATTCTTTAAAAAGTTTTACATTTTTTCTAAAACTTCTATTCCCAACAACCATAAAGAATTTTTAATTATCTGTCTAAATGTTTTAACCAAATTTATTCTGAAAAATTCGCTATCAGAATTAATTACTGGGCACTCTTGATAAAACTCATTAAATGTCTGAGATAACTGGTAGGCGTAGTGAGCAATTAGAGAGGGGTTCAAAATACCATAAGATTTTGAAACTACTTTTTTGAAGTCAGAAAGTTTTGAAATTAGTTCTTTTTCTTTTGGGTGCAATTCTGTTCCATATTTTTTTTCTATTTTTTTTGCTTTGCCTAAGATGCTTGAAGCTCTTGCATAGGAATATTGAATGTAGGGTCCTGTGTCTCCCTCAAATTTTATGGATTCCTTAGGATTAAAAAGCATGTCTTTTTTTATGTCTGTTCTTAAAAGAAAGTATTTTATTGACGCTAAGGCAATCTTAAGACTTCTGGATTCAAGTTCTTTTTTGGAAAGTTTCTCTCTCGAAGAAAGTTCCTTTTTAACAAGTTCTTGAACTTTTTCAATTAAATCGTCAGCGTCAACAACCGTTCCTTCTCGAGACTTCATTTTTCCTTCTGGAAGATTTACCATCCCATAAGAAAGATGTTTTATCTTATCTGAAAATTTAAAATTTAATTTTTCCAGAATTGTTTTTAAAACATCGAAATGATAATTTTGTTCATTTCCTGTAACGTAGATTGAACTATCTAGTTTATTCTCCTTAAATTTTAGTTTTGCTAAATACAAATCCTGAGTGATATACACAGAAGTCCCATCTGAACGAAGTAAAACCTTTTCTCCAAGTTTTTCTTTTTTTAAATCGGCAATTATGGTTTTGTCTTTCTTTTCTTTAAATACCCCTTTTCTTAATCCTCGTTTTATTATTCCTTTTCCTTCTTTGTAAATTTCACTTTCAAAATATTGTTTATCGAATTTTATTCCAAATTTCTTATAAGTTTCCTTAAAACCTTTTAATGCCCAGAAATTCATTTTCTTCCATAATCTCAAAGTTTTTGTATCTCCATTTTCCCATTTGTTTAGGAGTTCCTGCGCTTTTTCCTCTGGAACTTTTCGCTTAGAAAATTTAACATAGAAATCTCCTACAAAATGGTCTGGTTTTTTATCTTCAGTTTTAGGAGTTTTGTCTTTTCCATATTTTTCATAGGCAACCATGGACTTGCAAATGTGAACTCCTCTATCGTTGTTAAGACTTGTTCTCAAGACTTCCACTCCATTGAATTCCAGAATTCTTGAAATGCTCTCTCCAATAGACATATTCCTCAAATGTCCTAAGTGAAGAGGTTTATTTGTATTTGGTGAAGAAAATTCTACCATTATTTTTTCTTTAGATTTTGATTTTCCGTAATTTTCTTTTTGAGATAGAACTTCTTCAATCAAAGAATCTGCAACTATTTTCTTGTTTAAGAAAAAATTTAGGTAGGGGCCTTTAGTTTGAATATCTTCTATTTCATTTGGAATGTTTCCGATATTCCCTCTAAGATTCAAAGCTATTTCATGAGGAGGTGCATGTAATTTTGAAGAAAGAATAAAACAGGGGAAAGCAAAATCTCCCATCTCGGGATTTGGAGGAGTTTCCAAATTTAAAATAATTTCTTCTTTAGTAAGTTTAACTTTCTCCTCTTTTAGTGAATCATGAATCAAATCGACAATCAATTCTTTCATAAAGTTTATAATATAGTTTCATTTTTATATGTTATGAAAAAGAGTTATGATGTTCTGATAATTGGAGGGGGTCCCGCTGGATTGACTTCTGCAATTTATTCTGCAAGAGCAGGTTTGAAAACAGCCGTAATTACAAGAGATATTGGAGGTACAGCGAATTCAATATTGGCTTTAGAGAATTGGCCAGGGTTTGTAGGGTCAGGTTCTGAGCTAATGAAAAAAACCTATGAGCAAGTTCAAGATTATGATGTTGATTTTTTGATGGAAGAAGTAAAATCAATTGAAAAAAAGGAGGAAGAATTTTTAGTTAAGGGGAAAAAGCAGCATCTTGCAAAATCAATCATTATTGCTTCTGGAACTAGCCGTAAAAAATTGAATTTACCTAATGAAAAAAAGTTTGTTGGAAAGGGAATTAGTTATTGTGTTACGTGTGATGCTTTTTTCTTCAAAAATAAAATTGTGGGTGTTGTAGGAGGGAGTGATTGCGCAGCGGTTTCAGCTTTGGCTTTGTCAGATCTTGCTAAGAAAGTTTACTTATTTTATAGAGGGGAAAAACTAAGGTGCGAGGATGTTAATTCAGAAAGATTAGATAAGAAAGAGAACGTGGAAATACACCACAATTCGATGCCAACAAAAATTATTGGTGAGGATAAGCTTGAAGGAATAGAGATTAGGAAAGAGGAGGAAAAAGAAGTATTTGAATTGAATGGAATTTTTATAGAAATTGGTTCAGTTGCTTTATCAAAGTTTTCAGAAAAACTTAAATTGAAATTAGATAAAGATGGGTTTATTGAAGTTGATGAAAATATGAAAACCTCTGTTAAAGGTGTTTTCGCGGCTGGAGACATAACTCATCACAAACTAAAGCAAGTAATTGTTGCTTCAGGCCAAGGAGCAATTGCCGCGAAATCGGCAGAAGAGTATCTGAAAAAGGTTTAAAAAGAAATTTTTATATGATTCTATATGGCAAAAATAAATGAAGAAAATCTTGAAAAAGCTCTTGATAACAAAGAGGCTCCAAAGATGTCTCAAGAGATGGAAATTGGATTTCATCAAGGAGCATTGAATACTTTGATTAATGAAAGGAATGAACTTTTCAAGATGGTTCAAAATGTTGAAGCAGTAATGCAAGCACATATGAAAAGGTTAGAAGAACTTGGCGTGAAAGTGAAGACAGCGGATCCTCAAGAAAATAAATAATTTTTTAAACATGATTCTTTTCTGAATTTGATGAGCGAGGGTGCTGGATGTAAGAAAACCCAGGTTTTCTTGACAGTCAACTTTCCTGTAAATGTGTTACGCATATATTCAGGACAGCACCTATTAAATAATGCGAGGGTGCTGGAGTGGTCAAACAGGCAGCCCTTAAGAGGCTGTGGCTTAGTGCCTACGCAGGTTCGAGTCCTGTCCCTCGCATATGGGTTTTTCTTTTAGAAAAAGAAAAGCTACAGTGTAAAAGAAAACTATAATTGCAAAATTAAAATTTTGAGAGGAAGAAATCCGATTTAGAAAAAGAAGTGGTAGAAAAAACTATAATTGCAAAAAGACACGGTCCAAAAAATAGCTCATAAAAATATTTTTAAAATGGATAGAAAAAAAGTTATTCAAATTTTTATTATATTGATTTTTATGGTTATTGTATTGAATTATAATTCAATAGATGCTTGGTTAATTAATTCTTTGGAAGAAGGTAAAATGGTAAAAGTGGATAGAGTTATTGATGGAGATACAATAGAAGTCAATGACAGTTCAATAAGATTGTTAGGGATAAACACTCCCGAGCGAGGAGAAAAATACTACAAAGAAGCAAAAAAATTTTTAGAACAAGAAGTTTGGAATAAGAAAGTTAGATTAGAATATGGAAAAGATAAAACAGATAGATATGGTAGGGAATTAGCTTATTTAATATTGGATGGGAGGAATGTAAATTTAAAAATGGTTGAGATGGGATTTGCTAATTATTATTTTCCTTCAGGTAAAGATATGTATTACGATGACTTCCAGGAAGCGTGGAAAAAATGCCTTGAAGAAAATTTTAATTTGTGTGAAGCTTCTAAATCTATTTGTGCTCATTGTATTGAACTAAAGAATTTTGGGTATGGGGAAGAGATTTTATTATACAATAAATGTGGTTTTGATTGTGAATTAGAGGGGTGGAATATCAAAGACGAAGGAAGAAAGAAATTTACATTTGAAAACTTTTCATTGCATCCAAAAGAGGAAGTTTTGGTAAAGGCTGAAGATTTTGGAAAAACATATGTTTGGACAAAGGCGGGAGATAGTATCTTCCTAAGAGATAGTGAACAAAAAATAGTCTTGTGGGAATCTTACTAATTGTATTAACTGAATAATGGTTACAAATAGAAAGATTTATAAAATAATCGTACCTGTAAATAAGATGGAAAATGACTATTCAATTAAAGGGTTGGAAAATTTTAAAAAATTTATAGAAGAGGCGAAGGAAGGCATAGAAGATTCTCCAATGAGTTATATGGAAAAGCAAAAATATTTGGATAGATTAAGAAATGAAGAATTAGAATATTTTAGGGGCAAAATGGAAAAGATAAATGAAAGAATAGGCCTTGAGAATAAATGCGTAAGAAACTTAATGGTTCATCTTGGAACTATAAAAGATCCTAATTTTGAAAAATATCTAATTCATGAAAATGTTCTTGAAAAAGATTATAACAAAATACCAATATACTTAAGAAACTAAAAATTTAACAAGAAAAATGGAAACTTCAGAAGAATTTTTTAAAACAGGATTTGAAAGAAGAATTTTTTATGATGGAACTCTTGGAGAGCCAGAAAAATTCTATTTTGGCTACACTTGGAGATCTAATTCTAATCCAGGTTATGAATTCATTAATGAAATTTTAAACAATGAGAAATATAAAAAAGAAGATTTAAAAGAAGTCGGCCTCAAAAATTTCAAATTAAGAGATATTTCTAAATTAAATTTTTCAGAGAATTAAAATGATGCAAGAAGATGAAAATTCATATGGAAAAATTCAGAATATGAGGGTGTTTGAGGAATCTTATCTTTCAAACTATGTTGGAGAGTCCGGAGTTTATTTGAGGAATGAAATATACACTCTTTCATGGAGAGGGAACAAACAATTTATTTATCTTCCAGAGACTATTGAAAAAAATGATAGATGGACATATAGCCGAGGGTTAGAGACTTTGAAAGATTTGAGAGAGGGAATAGATTTAAAAAAGATTAATTAATTTCATATTTGTAGACTAGGTTTGCGGGTTAGTCCTCCGCTGTTTGCAAACGGACTTCAGGCAGACTGCAAGGAAGTCGGTGATAAAGATGTTAATGAAGTCTTTGCTTCAATGTTGACGCTTTGTCTATTTTGATCTTGCATATGCGAATTGGGTCAGGCCTTGATCGGAGCAGCCCTAAACATTTGTGGAGATGCTTAGTAGGTTGCAAAGTTGAGTTGTTGCAGAGGTTAACTCCATTAGTGTTTTTTGAGCTGGCTTCTGAGTCTACACTGGGTTTCTTTTTTAGAAAAATGGGTTTCTTTTTAAAAAGAAACTACAATGGTAGAAAATTTAAGATTACAGTGTAAAAGAAAACTACACTTACAAAATTAAAATTTTGAGAGGAAGAATTTTTGAAAAATATAAAAAGGCTTTTTAATTAGTGGTTTAATGAGGAGGCGAAACAAAAAGGGACAATTTTTTTTAGTAATGGCGGTAATAATTATTGTTGTTGCTGCAGGCTTCATAACTCTTACAAACTTTTCAGAAAAAAGGGAGGGCGTTAAGCTGTCCTATATCGGAGACGAATTAAAAATTGAAAGTGAGAAAGTTTTAGATTACATCTCCTTGAAGGGTAACCGAGATTCTACCATGGATAATTTTACAAAAGAATTTTCGAATTATACCAAAGAAAATGTTAAAATTTATTATATTGAAGGGAAGAATGATGAAAGTATAAAAGTTTATACATGGGATAAAAATTCTGAAGGGGAAAATATAAATATGGATAACAACCTTACAATAACAGAGCAAAATACAATAGAGGTTGATATTCAAGGAGAGATTTATAGTTTCAATAAAACTCGTGGAGAAAACTTTTATTTTGTCATGATTTCGGAGAAAGAGGATGAAAAATATATTATCAAATAAAAAAGGTGTAAGTGCAGTAATTGGTTATGTTCTTTTGATAACTTTTGCGATTGTTATAGCTGGAATTGTTTTTGCTTGGTTAAGAACTTATGTTCCACAACAATCAGTGGAATGTCCAGAGGATGTTTCTATCTATGTTAAGAATCATTCTATAAATGGTGAAACAGATGTCCTCACAATCTATCTAAAGAATAACGGAAAGTTTGAGGTTGATGGATTATACATGAGATATTCTGAAAGTGCCGAGCAAGAAATTGCAGTTAAAGATTTAACAAAAAATTTCACAATTCTAGGGGCCTCTCAACAAGATATAGATTTATTAAAATTCAACCCAGGAATTATTCTTCCGGAAACTCTCAAACCAAACGAAATCAAAAAATTTGATTTTTATGTAAATGGTATTCCAAAACTGCATTCAATAGATATAATTCCTTGGAGATATGAAAAAGCGGGAACTAAAACAGAAGTAACATCCTGCGGTAAAGCAAAAATCAATGAAATAATCAATAAATGAAAAATTTAAAAACAAAAAATGTTTATAAAAAATATGAGAGGTGATAAAAAAGGTATTTCTCCGGTTATCGCAACGGTTATGTTAATAGGTATTGTGATTGTTATTGGATTAATTATTTTTATGTGGTTTAGAGGTATGACAGAGGAGGCTGTTACAAAATTTGATGGGCAAAATATTCAATTAGTTTGTGAAGATGTAGATTTTGATGCTAGTTATAGTGAAGGTATGTTGTATATTGAAAATTTAGGTAATGTTCCGATTTGGGATATGCAGGTTCAGAAAGTTTCTGCAGGAAGTTATGAAACGGTATCAATTAAGGAAAAACATCCAAATGAATGGCCTGTTACAGGATTAAATCAAGGAGGGGCAACAGGGCACAGTGTTAGTGATGCTGGTAGTTATGAGAAGTTTGTTTTAATTCCGGTTTTGATTGGTAAGAATAAAGAAGGTGTGAAAAAGACAAGTGTATGTGAAGAGAGACATGGAATGGAAGTATATACTAACTTATAAAATGTCCAATGAAAATTTTCTATATAGTTTTTTGAAAAGGAATCGTAAAGCAGTTTCTGGTGTTGTGATTATGATGATTTTGGTTGCACTTGTGATGGCAGTAATGGTTGTTGTTTGGCAGGTTACAAAAGGAACGGTTGAAGAAAAATTAAGCCAGGCAGAAGCATGTAGTCATAAAAATATTGGTAAGATAGAGTTGAACAGAGACTACACTTGTTATGATGAAGAAGATAATAAAGTAATATTTTCTATAACAAGGAAAAATATAGAGGTTGATGAATTACTAATTTCGTTAATCGGAAATGAAGAATCTGAATCAGTCGTTTTAACCAACGAAGAGAAAGACATCTCAGGGGTTGGATATTATCCTTCGAATCAGGTTTCAGTAAAATTACCTAATAAAGATGCAGGTAAAACATATGAGGCTGAAACAGATTTTGTAATAACTCAGATAAAAATTGCCCCAAAGATAGATAATGAGCAGTGCGATATTATTGATAACATAAATGATGTTCCAAGTTGCTCGCAGTTTAACTTTTGAGAAAACTTATAAATCTAAATTATCTTGTTAATCAATGAGAGGTAATAAAAAATTGGTGAATAAATCTAAGAGAGGACAGGTTTGGATTGAAACTGTTATTTACACCTTAATCGCTTTTGTTATAATTGGTATGGTTTTGGCTTTTGCTCAACCTAAAATAGAAGAATTACAGGATAGATCCGTAATAAAACAATCCATAACAATGTTGCAAGAAATTGATTCTATTCTTGAGGATATACAAGCAGGGGGACCTGGAAATAAAAGGGAGTTGGTTGTCGGTATGAAAAAAGGTCAGCTCTTAATAAATGGAAGTGCAGATATGATTGTTTATAACATAAAAAGCAACTATATGTATTCAGAACCTGGAATACCTTTTGAACAAGGACATTTAGTTATTCTTAACAATCAGGTAGGAGAAGTGAATAGAATAAATATGACTGCGGACTACTCTAATAAATATAACATAACATGGGAAGGACAAGATAAAAGCAAATTATTAAGTAAAACATCGAATGAATATAAATTTTTCATTTCTCACGAGGGGTTTAATGAAAATGATGATAAGATAAAAATAAATTTTGAGATAGTATAATGGCACAGCAAAAAAATTCAATTGAAAAATATCAAAGACCTGAAGTGAATTTTGATCCAAAAGTTCCAGATTTAAAAAAAGAGGAAGATAAAACAAAAATAAACGTAAGATATTGTCTAATTTCTCCTTACGCATATGTCCACATTTATTGGGATGAAAAACTCCATGAAATGGTATATCATATTGAAGAACCACAATTAAGTGAAGAGGAAAAAAGATGGAAAGAAAAATTAATCGAAGCGATGAAAAATATGATTGATTTTGAAAATGTAATAGAAAAAAACACTGATAAACTACTAAAGTATATTGATGAAAGGTTCAAAATGATTGCAATTGAATTTGGGATGAATATCTCATATGATAGTTATAAGAAAATATATTATTACCTCTGTAGAGACTTCATAGGGTTTAATGAGGCGGAGCCTTTGTTGAGCGATTATTTTGTTGAAGATATAGAATGTAATGGGGCAGACACTCCAATTTACATTGTCCATAGAAAGTTTAGAAATATGAAGACAAATATAAATTTTAGAGATATTGAAAAGTTGGAGAGTTTTGTTGAAAAATTAGCGCAAAGATGTGGAAAATATATTTCCTATGCACAACCAATTTTAGATGGAAGTTTGCCAGATGGTTCGAGAGTTAATGCTACATACACAAAAGATATTACAAGTCGAGGACCTACGTTTACAATCCGTAAATTCACTAAAACTCCTTGGACACCTCCTCAAATTTTATCTTTTAGAACGCTTAGTCCCGAGATGCTGGCTTATCTTTGGCTATTAGTGCAATATCAGATGAATATTCTAATCGCAGGAGGAACGGGTTCAGGTAAAACGACTTTATTGAATGCCGTTGCGTTTTTTATACCTCCTGAGGCAAGAGTTGTTTCCATTGAAGATACACGAGAGTTAAACTTACCTCGAGAAAACTGGCTGCCGAGCGTGTCAAGGGCTGCGACTGGAATAGAAGGTTTGGGAGAAATAAATTTATTCACATTATTAAAGGCGTCATTTAGGCAGAGACCTGATTATGTGATTGTAGGGGAAGTTAGAGGTAAGGAAGCATCTGTCTTATTTCAGGGTATGGCTTCAGGACATCCATCCATAAGTACTCTTCATGCGGATTCGATTAACACTGTTATTAAAAGATTAGAAACTCCTCCTATAAATTTATCTCCTACTCTATTGAATGTTCTGGATTGTGTTTGTGTTATGACTCATGCAATTGTTAAAAAGCAAGAAACTAGAAAATTAAAAGAAATAGTTGAAATTGTTAATGTTAATCCAAACGGGGTTGCAACTACAAATACTCCTTTCAAGTGGAATCCTGCAGACGACCAATTTTACTTTAAAAAAAATAGCCATATTTTTCAGAAAATATCTCAAAGATTTGGGATAAATCGTAAAGAACTGGAATTAGAGTATAATAGAAGAGTAAAGTTAATGTACCAATTAAGTCAACAAAAAAAATATGATTTTAAAACAGTTCAAGAATTAATCATGCAATATTATAAGCAACCTGAAAAAGTTTTACAAAAGTTTGGAATACAATAGACAAAATATTTAATAACGGATTTTTCTTAAAGGTAGTATGAAAAAAGAGGATGTATCAGTTCTAAAACAATTAGTGCACAGTCTGGAAGAATCTGCTCAAAAAATGCAGATGGCTCATGAAAGAAAAGATTCAGAAAAATTCAATGCAAATAAAAAGTTCTTTATAAAAATCCAGAAAAAAATTGAAGATATGCTAAAATGAATTTTACAGAGTTAAGACAAAATATTGAGAAAGAAAGAAAAGCACTTGCAGAAATTGAAAGATTATTTGCTTCAGGAAATGAAAGAGTAACTCAGTCCAGAGTTAAAGAGTTAAAGCACGCACTAAGAAAGTTGAATGATAAAAATTTGGAGATTGTAGAAAGAACAAATGTTCCACATTCTTTGAGGTCGAAGAGAGATGAATTAAAACTCGAAAAGAAGAAAGAAGATTCAAAAGAATTGGAAGCATATACTCTAAAAAGATTGAAGGAATCTTCAGGAAAGAAAAAAGGGAAGAAGGAAATTAGGAAAAGAGATAATACATATTCTAGAATTTCAAATAAGATGTTTGGAAAACTTTCTAAAAAACTAATTGACAAAGGTTCGTTCGATTCTTTAGAGAGAGATTTACTTAAAGCAAATTTGGATTTTACATTGCAAGGTTATGTTTCTACAATTTTTATGACTACATTTATTTTTGCAATAATCGGATTATTCATATTCATTTTCTTTTGGTTCTTTAAACTTAGTGCGGTATTTCCTATTGTTCGTCCTGTGACAGAAGATTTGGGGATGAGATTCATTAAAACTTTTTGGATAATGATTCTTATTCCAATATCTACCTTTCTTATGATGTATGTTTACCCTTCATTGGAAAGAAAGTCGGCTGAAACTTCAATTGATTTTGAATTGCCTTTTGCGACTATAAATATGGCTGCTATCTCGGGTTCGATGTTGAATCCAAGTAAAATATTTACAATTATGATTAAAACAGGAGAATATCCTGCAATAAGAAAACAGCTTACAAAATTGATAAATGAGATAAATATTTATGGGTATGATTTAGTTAGTGCTTTGAGAACTACGGCATTTAATAGTCCAAGTAAAAAACTATCAGAATTATTTAATGGTTTAGCTACAACAATTAATTCTGGAGGGGATTTGGTAGCATTCTTTGATAAAAGAGCGGAGACATTACTTTTCGACCACAGAATTCAAAGAGAAAAGGAAACTAAAGCTGCTGAAACATTTATGGATATTTACATTAGTATTGTTATCGCCGCTCCGATGATTTTAATGTTGTTATTGATGATGATGAAAATTAGTGGATTGGGATTGTCTCTAAGCACTTCTGCAATTAGTCTTATAATGGTATTGGGGGTTAGTATGATAAATGTATTTTTTATTGTGTTCTTGCATTTAAAGAAAACGGGCAAATAAAATGGAATTTAAAAAATCTTATTTAATCTGGATTGGAATTGGGCTTGGAATAATTTTATTATCTTTGCTATTTATGAATAGTTCAGTTTTTATTCTTATTTTTGGGATTGGAATTATTGTAGGTGTTGCGCCGTTTATCTTGCAAGTTATTAAGGAGGGTAAAGTAAGTAATGAGAAAGAGGAAATGTTTTTGGAGTTCGCAAGAAACTTAGTTGAAAGTGTTAAGATGGGTTCTCCAATAAGTAAGAGCATCATAAATGTAAGAAACAAACCTTTTGGTGTCTTGAGCCCACATATTAAGAAGTTAGCAAACCAAATTTCTATGGGTATTCCTTTAATAAAATCTCTGCAAACTTTTGCAAAAGATGTTAACAATAAAACGGTTTCTAGAGCGATTACTTTAATTGGGCAAGCAGAGAGAGCTGGAGGAGATATTGGAGAAATTTTGGAATCAGTTGCAGAAGCAGTTAGTATGTCGGACAAATTGAAGAAAGAGAGAAAGGCGGCAATTTCAACCCTGGTTGTTCAAGGATATATTATTTTTGTAGTTTTTATGATTATAATTTTAGTTATGCAATTTCAAATATTGCCCATGATTTCTGGTATTGCAAATGTAGGAAGTCTCGGAGGAGCATCAGGAGTCTCGGCAGGAGCAGGTTTCGACCAGCAAGAAATTGCAAATTCTTTTTTGAACTTGCTTTTAATTCAAGGTTTTTTTAGCGGATTAACAATTGGTAAATTAGCTGAAGGGAGTATTAAAAGTGGGATAAAACATTCATTTGCGTTAATGTTCATTTCATTTATTGTATCCGCGGGAGCAAACGCATTTTTTGGAGCTTAAAATGAGAAATAAAAGAGCATCACATGTTGGAGTTGTTTTATCTTTTGTAATTTTTATAACCTTTATTGTTTTTATTTATTCGGTGTTAGAATCTCCTACTAAAGTTAAACAGGAGAAAGAGCCTCTTCTGGAACACGTCCAAAGAAATATTATTGAAAATGTTACTGGAAATGTAAAATTGACTACTCTCGAAACAGCAGGGATGAGTGGAGGTTGTATTAGTTTAAAAGAGATAGGGCTTTCTGGAAAGAATTTTATTGCGAAAGATTTTGATGGAAATATTGTAGGTTCGGGAGCTACAAACAACATAGATGGAAGTGCGAACCTGGTAAAAGTATATTCTACAAAAGAATATTTGAACAATCTTGATGCTAGTGGTTGTGAATCTACGCTAGAAAAAAATTACGATTATGGATTAGTTCGAAGCGATGAATACATTATGGTTTCTAAAATAAAGGAATTAATTGATTACATAAACCAAGGGACAAAGAACTATAAAAAATTAAAGATTGAATTTGGAATACAAGAGAATGAATTTGATTTTATGTTCTACAATAGTTCGGGTGAATCTATAGGTTTTGAATCCGAAGAGGCTTCTACAAGTATTTATTCTGAAGAAATTCCGGTAACATATTTTGATGAAAATGCTAAAATAAATATTGGAAGGTTAAGGATAAGAGTATGGTAAACAAATTTTTCGGGAATAATTTTCCCTCGAGAAATCGTAAAGCGTGGATAAGAATCGTTGAAGCCTTTATGGGTATTTTATTGATTGCAACAGTCCTAATGATATTGGTTGATGATAGTTCGGATTTAGGAAATGATCAACTAGAAAAAATTTTTGAAGAAGAGGTTGCGGTTTTGAAAGGAATTCAAATGAACGATTCTTTAAGAGCAGAGATTATGGAATCGGAAATGCCTGTCAATTCAAGCAAAGATAATTTTCCATTGAATGTAAAGAATAAAATAGAAGAAGATAAACCGAGTTATTTGGAATGCGTATCAAAAATTTGTCCATTAAAATCTGAGTGCTTTTTGGAAAGTGATTTGGAAGACAAAGATATTTATGTTAAGAGTGTTCCTATTCTTGCTAGTTTGAATAAATATGAACCAAGGCAATTAAAATTATTTTGTTGGGAAAAATGAAATTTAGGTTTTTAAAACATACGGCAGATATAAAGTTTAGAGCTTACGGAAAGTCTCCGCGAGAGATTTTTATTAATTCGGCTTTAGCTTTGAAGAAAATTATTTCAGAAGATAAAATCAAGGGCAAGAAAAAAAAGAAGATTAAAGTGGGAGGAAATGATTTTGAAGGTTTGATGTATGGATTTTTGGAAGAGTTTTTAGTTCTCTTTGATTCAGATAATTTTATTTTATCCAAGATTGTTAGTTTGAAGTTTGATAAGAAAAATTTTAAAATAGATGCTGAAGTTTTGGGAGACAATTCAAGCGATTATGAGAATTCGCATGTAAAGGCAATAACTTATAATGAAATGTTTGTTAAAAAAATAAAGGATAAATGGGTTAGCCAGGTGGTTGTTGATGTATGAAAAAAATTTCAAAAAATGTGTATGAAATTGAAAGAGAAAAATGTATGAAAGTTCCTGCGAGAATTTATGCTTCTGAGAAGTTAATGGAAGCTATTAAGGAAGATAAAACTTTGGAGCAGATAAAGAATGTTGCGTGTTTGCCCGGGATTTTGAAAAACTCAATTGCTTTAGCAGATGCTCATCAAGGTTATGGTTTTCCAATAGGAGGTGTGGCAGCTTTTGATTTGGACGAAGGAGTTATTTCCCCAGGAGGTGTAGGTTATGATATTAATTGTTCTGTGAGATTGTTGAAAACGAATCTAACTCGAAAGGATATTGAAAGTAAGAAAAAAGAAGTTACTGAAAGTTTGTATAGAAAAATTCCTTCAGGAGTTGGAAGAGGAAGTCCGTTTCAAATAGGTAAAAGAGATTTTATGAATTTATTGGAGAAGGGTGCTAAGTTTATTGTTGAGAAAGGTTATGGCGTTAAGGAAGATTATTTGAATACTGAAGAGGAAGGTTGTATGAAAGAAGCGGATGTTTCAAAAGTTTCTGAGAAAGCTATTCGGAGAGGTATTGGACAGGTTGGAACTCTTGGTGCAGGAAATCATTTTTTGGAAGTTCTTTATGTGGATGAAATTTTTGATTCTAAGATTGCTAAGGCTTTTGGTTTGAAAAAAAATCAAGCAGTTATAATGATTCATTGTGGTTCTAGGGGGTTGGGACATCAGGTTGCTTCAGACTATATTAAGAAAATGGAAAAAGAATATGGGATTAGGAATTTGCCAGATAGAGAATTAATTAATGCTCCAATTAAAAGTTCATTGGGGAAGGACTATTATTCTGCTATGTGTTGTGCCGTTAATTTTGCTTTTGCAAATAAGCAATTAATTACTCATTGGGTTAGGGAAGAGATGAGATATCTTTTTCCTAATGTTGATATTGGCGTAGTTTATGATGTTTGTCACAACATTGCAAAGTTTGAAGAGCACTTGGTTGATGGAAAGAAGAAGGAAGTTTGCGTTCATAGAAAAGGTGCTACTCGTGCTTTTGGTCCTGGACGGAAAGAGATTCCTTTAGCATATAGGAAAGTTGGTCAGCCAGTTTTAATTCCTGGTTCAATGGGGACTTCATCTTATGTTTTAGCTGGGACTTCTAAAGCTGAAGAACTGACTTTTGGAAGTTGTGTTCATGGAGCTGGAAGAGTTAAGAGTAGGGCTAATGCAATTAAAAGTATTAAGGGTGAAGAAGTGAAAGAAGGATTATGTTGTAAGGGAATTGAAGTTAAATCGGGGAGTATGAAATCTCTTTCTGAAGAAGCTCCGGAAGTTTACAAAGATATTGAAGAAGTTGTTAAAGTTGTTGATGAAGTTGGAATTGCAAAGAAAGTTGCTAGATTAAAACCCTTGAGTGTTGTTAAAGGTTAAGTGTAATTTAATAGATTCGAAGAATTAAGAAATATTTATAAATGGAAAAAAATTGATTAAGTTATGGAAAAAAGAGTGTTGATAATCTTATTATTAGGTGTTCTATTAGTTAGTAGTTTTGGGTTTGTGAGTTCTGCAAGTTATGAGTATAAATATTGTTCTCCTGAAGATTGTTCAGGTTATGATTTTGGGTTGAAAAAAATAGAAAGCGATAGCTGTATGTATCCTCCTTCTGGGGGGTCGTTTGAAAGTTTTTCTTCATCTCACATTAAGAAATTTAAAGAGGAGCCTGAAGAAGGATATTATTTAACGAATAACTTTGAGGTTGTAAAAGGTAAGGATGTTCTTATTGGAGGTATACTCTATGTGGAGGAGAAAATTGATTCTTTTCAAATAAAACAAATGAATAATGGTTACTTAGAAGCGTTTCTTTATGAAGTTGATGAAGATTATGAAATAAAGCATGAAGAGAATCCAGATGTGTATTTAGAGAAAGAAGTAGAAGATGGAGGTGAGGGAATTGATAATAGTGAGGTTATCTCTCCGGGAGTTTATTATTTAGACATGTTAGCTTCAACGGAGTTATCAACTAGTGTTTATGATTGTGGTACAGGTAGCAACGAGAGAAGTGTAGGAATCGGGTTTTCTGGTGATGATAAACAATTTATGGTTGCTCGAAAAGTTTTGACTCGGGAAGAACTTGACAGTTATTTTGGAGAGGGAGCAGGGGAGGAGTTTCTTATAATGCAATGTGGTGAAGATAATTATAAATCTAAGATTTGTTCCGAGGATTCTGGATGTAATTCTGATTCTAACGATAAGGCTTGTTGTGACTCTTCAAGATATTGTGTTAATGAGGGAGTGTGTTATTCTTCAGGAACTAAAGCAACAATAGATGGAAGTGATGTTTATTGTCATGGAGCGGTCTGGGCATTAGATGATAGTTGTCCTGATGGAAAGTGTTATTATGATGGAGGGTGTTATTCTAAATTTGATGTTGATAGTGATGGTCATGAGGAAGTTTGTGGTGGAAACCGTTTTGTAGATTGCGAAGAGGACAGTGATTGTGGAGCGAACCAATTTTGTGAAAATTATAAGTGTTATGATGAAGGTTTATGTGCTGGAACACTTGTTCAGGGACAAGAGTGTGATTGCGGTGATACAGATAGTTATTATTGTTGTGAAGATGAGGAGATTTGTACATATGAATCGGGTGAGTGTATGTTAAATGTTAATACTTGTGGTGAATTGAGTAATCCTGATGTGTGTGACGTTTATGATGAATGTTCGTGGGTAGAATGTACTTCTTCAGATACAAGTAATTGTGGTTCTGGAGAGACATGTATAAATAATATATGTACTACTTCATCCCCTGATGCGTTCTGGGCAAATCCAGATACAATGGATAGTATTGATAATCTTGAAAACCAGGGAAGGGAGGAGATTCCGATTAAAACATTTTTAAGTGATAGTTCGTTAAAATCAAGTAGAGAGTTTGAATTTTGTAGTGGAGAAGTTGATGCGAAATTTGGAGCCTACACTTGTGCTATCTCAGGTGTTGATGCATGTAATAATAAAGATGGTTGCATCTGGATATCAGAGGAAAACTATTGTTCTTATAAATCCTGTGGGGAAATCCTGGATGAAAGTGAATGTAATGGGGCTAATTGGTGTGAATATAATACTGGAAAACAGGAATGTGTAGCAGCGAGTTGTGATGGATTTGGTGAAAGTGAATGTTTGTATAATATGTGTGATGCTAATTACGAAACGACATCCCCTGATGCGTTCTGGGCAAATCCAGATACAATGGATAGTATTGATAATCTTGAAAACCAGGGAAGGGAGGAGATTCCGATTAAAACATTTTTAAGTGATAGTTCGTTAAAATCAAGTAGAGAGTTTGAATTTTGTAGTGGAGAAGTTGATGCGAAATTTGGAGCCTACACTTGTGCTATCTCAGGTGTTGATGCATGTAATAATAAAGATGGTTGCATCTGGATATCAGAGGAAAACTATTGTTCTTATAAATCCTGTGGGGAAATCCTGGATGAAAGTGAATGTAATGGGGCTAATTGGTGTGAATATAATACTGGAAAACAGGAATGTGTAGCAGCGAGTTGTGATGGATTTGGTGAAAGTGAATGTTTGTATAATATGTGTGATGCTAATTACGAAACGACAAACAAACAATTTAAAATATATAGAAAGAGTGGAGGATTATTTTCTTCCTATAGTCTTTATGATACAATCGAAGGAGAAATCAAGGATGGTTCTGTTAGTGCAGATTATTTGATTAGCAATGGTGGAAAGTATAAATTCTATGTTAAAGACTCGAGTGAAGATGAGCAGGAAAGTCCTGTTTTAGATGTTGAATATGGGTTGGATCCCTGCACAATTGAGTCTGTTGAATGGGGCACAAATCCCGCTATTGCTGGAAATGAAATTGAATTAATTATTAATGGTAATGATAAATGTAATGGGATGTCAGCGTTTGCAACAATATTTGAAAAAGATGGAACAAACGATTGTGGAGGAGGAGGAGATGATTTTATAAAATCTTATAATCAAGATGATGGTTTCACTTTTGATGGAAATAGTGCTACTTTAACATGGAATGTTGCAAATCCGAGTAATGATGATGAAGAACCTAAAGGATATTGTTTTATTTCTATGGGTGAGGAAAGTGAACTATTGAGTGTTGAGGATGAAAGTGTTGTTTGTGCAGGAATAAATTATTGCTCAGACCATACTATCGAAGAAACTTGTAATGCAAATAACTGTGGAGAAGGTAAAAATAGTGTTGAACAAAATACCCCTGGAATAACTTGTGGGGAAGATGGGGTAAGTTGTAGTTGTTTTTGGAATGAGAGTTTAAGCGAATGTAGTCCAAAGTATGAAGTTATGGATGAAGGCGGGGAAGCTTTGGGAACTTGTACGTATAATGAAAATAGTGATGATACTTGTGAAGATGATGGTAAGTTAACTTATTCATGGGATGCAATTTGGAATTGGAATGAAGAAGCAACTCCAAATCCAACTAACGAGAATTATTTAGCTTGTAAGTCAGGGGAGAGTAGTCATGTGTGTCCTGCTCAGGTTGAATTGCCTTTCTTTAATTGGATAAGTTTAATTGCTACGATAGGGGTTATTTTAATTGTTTATGTTTTGTTAAAAAAAGATAAGGATAAAAACCTTAAAATAAAGAAAAAATAATTGTATTTTATCTTAAGGGTTTTCTATTAAGCATAAGAAAGGTTGATACAATAACCAAAACCTTTAAATATTCTTTTTTTGTTATATTATTAACATGACAATAAAGCAGGATTTAATATCAAATTCAAGAGAATATTTTTCAAATGCAAAATATTTAAAATCAAAAAAAGATTATAATTCTTCTGTAACTTTATTTTTCAAAGCAATTTCATCTTTAGCAGATTTATACATATTAATAAAACAAGGAAAATCTCCTTCAAATCATTCAGAGAGATTTAGCATATTAAAGAAATTATCTCCTGAAATTTATTCTATTTTGGATAAAGATTTTCCTTTTTATCAAAGTAGTTACAGAACTAAACTAAATTTAGAAGTTGTGGAGATTTTTGAAAATGACTGCAGAAGATTATTTGAAATACTTGAAATTAGAATCTAAAAAATTTCAAAAGAACAAAGAAATTTTTGATATTATTCTTTATGGTTCATATATAAAAGGAAAGAGAAAACCTAATGACATAGATATTTTGATTATTTTTAAGGAAACTCCCTTAAAAACACAATTAGAAAAAGTGCAAGAATTTAAGAATAAAATCATATCTAAAATTAATGAAGATAAACTTGATATAAAATCAATCAATCTAAAAGATTTATTCGACAAAACAATTCTCTCAAGGCAAGGTGTTTTAACAGAAGGTTTTAGTTTAATTGATAATCATCCCTTTTCAAAAAAATTAGGGTTTACTGGAAAGTCCTTGATTAGTTATAACTTATCAAATTTATCAAATAGCAATAAAACAAAATTTTTATTTTCTCTTAGTGGAAGAAGAAATGAAAAGGGATTAATAGAAAAATTTAATATGAAAAAATTAGGAAAGAGTGTTTTGCTTTGTCCTATTGAAAAAACAGAATTAATTAGAGAATTCCTTGAAAAATGGGAAGTTAAATTTGAAATCAAGAACATACTGGTTCAGGAATATATATGATAACTGACAAATTTTTAAAGGAAACTGCAAGAGAAGAAAATAAAAAAATAAGTTCAAGGGCAATGAAAAAAATAGAAGATAATTTAAAAAGGGAGATTAAAAAAATAATTAAGGATGCTTCAATAAATGCGGATTTTGAATCAAGAAAAATTATTAAAGAAGAAGACATATAATTGGTAATCAGTATTATTTAAGAGATAATTCTAAAAGATAATATATGATATCTATTGGTATCATGAATAAACAAATTAATTTAAGGTTCTCAAGAGAATTTATAGAAGCATCAGAAAAACAAGCAAAACAAAAGGATTTTCTACAATTCAAGAATTTATAAAAGAAATCTTGAGAGAAAATTTCAAAAAATAATTAGGGATAATTAAAAGATTAATAAAAGTAAATGAAGAAAAAGCTCTTTATGGTGATGAAAAAGAATTATTTGAAAAATTAAATAATTGAATATTTTGAAGAAGTTTATAATAAAAAATTCATAAAGTTCAAGTATGAAATTTAAATAAAATTAATCTTACTTTAATAAAGGAAATTTATAAAAAACATCTTATCTCAAATAATACTGAGAAAGTTATAAAATTTTTTGAATAAAGGACTAGGGAAGTAAATTAAGCGAAAGGTTTAAATATTACTATTCTTTAGTGAAAACATATAAAAGAAAGATAATTAAATATTAAAAACAATAAAATAATATGAATAAATTCAAAAAAGGAATTGTCTCGGGACTTGCAGGAATCTTGTTAGCGGGTGCAAGTGTTTTAAATCCTTCTTCAAATTTGAAAGCACAAGAACTTAAACCTCGTTGCATAATAAATATGTATCAACATCCAACCAATCCTGAATGGAACGCTTCAACAAGTGCAGAGAAAAAAGCCTATGCAGATTCGGCACATATGAATGATAATATTTGGGAATTGGGACATACAGGAAAATACGAAGATTCAAATTGGATATGTCAAAATTATACTTCCCAAGCAGTAATAGATTACAATAGGAAAGGGAGATTTTCTGAACTGGACTCCTATGACACCTCATTATTTTCAAAAGAAATTAACAATAGAGCGCACAACATTCCTTGTCTGTCAGCGAGTGTGTATAATCGCGGTTCCCCTCATTCTGTAAACGCTATTCCTTTGGTGAACAAACAAGAAGATTTTACTAACAAAGATTCTGTTATGAATCATTTTAATTTTTTTGATAATTCAAATTATTTTCCTATCTTTGACCTTAAACCGGGAGTACAAGGAACTATGGATAAAGATAATGTAATTGGGGTTGGTTATACTGACTATTATACGGTTGAGGGGTGGGCTAGAGGGCCCCAAGGATTTTTGAAAATTTATATATCGGAGGATGAGAGCCGTCCTGAAGGTTATAGGGTGGACTCGTTGTATATTGATTCAACTTATTTGGTTATGAGAAATCCTCAATTTGATAAGGATGCTCCTGTGATAACAAGTTCAACACTTGATTCAAAGAAATTTTTGAGTGATATTTCAGAGGCAAATGTAAATATTGCAGATAAAGATAACTATTGCTTCTTAGATTCGGCAAAATTCAGAGTTGATAGTGGAGATTGGAATAATATTCCTTGTCAAAAAGCGCATTATGGGATGATTGGACGTAGACCGAGGGATGACCCTGTTTATTCTCTTGATACAAATATTGCTTTACCATCTTCAGAGGGAGCACATAGCGTAGAAGTTTCTGCGAAAGATATTCAGGGAAACGATACCAGTAAAATATGGAATTTCATAATTGATAAAACAAAGCCGGAAATAGGTGTTTCATATCCTGTTGGAGATTCTGTTTACAAACACCTTAAACTTCCATTTGAATTCACGATTGATGAAGAATATCTTGATAGGGGTAATTCTTATTTAGAGGTAAATGGCAATAGAAGAAACCTTTCTGACACTTCTATGTTAAAGATGTTTTCTAATAATCTTTGGAAAGATAGCACTGATTTGAAAGATGGGGAAAATAGTTTTAAGATTTATGCTGTGGATTCTGCAGGAAACTCGGAAATCTATTCAGATGTAATTGAAGTTGATACAGCTACTTCAGGAACAAGAGTAAGAAACAATTTTGCAGAAAAATGCAAAATAGGAAACGCGTACCCTAATCCTTTACCTGTAGCTAACGAAGATTTAATTATTCCTTATTCAACAAACAAACCAGAAAAAGTTTATGCAGAAATTTATAATTTAGAAGGAAAATTGGAAGGACATACATCTCAAGAATCTCTTCCTGGAAAGAATGAGTTAAATATTAATTTGCCTAAAGAGAAAGGAATGTATTTTATACAAATTACAAATTCCTGTGGAACTGAGACAAAGAAAATAATTCGAGAGTAATTTATTCTGTTAAATCTTTTTTAAGGTCTAGAAATGAATTGTAATGTTTTTCGCATCCTGGACAATCCAAGTATATTTCATCCCTTAGGGAACTATTAAGCTCTCCTTTCTCGTGAAGAGTTATTAAGAAATTCCTTCTTGAAATGGTCTCCATATCTTCATTGTACTCTAATTTTCCATCTAGTCTGAGAGCGTTTAGCCATTCTACAAGCCCGTGTCCCGTTTCATTGTCAGGTTTTATGCAAATATTTGCAGAATCATTATGATAACAAATTGTCCCGTAAGGACAACCCATTAAAGATTTATATTCTGTACATCTGGATCTCGCAGTATCTGAGCTTTCTTGTGAAAAACTATTAAATAGAGTCGCAGAGGAAAAAACCAAAGCCGAAAGAGTGTTCTTCATAAATTTTTTCATAGTTTTATAGTGTTTTAATAGTTTAAATATTTTTTTAAAATATGAAATTACCTTAATTTTAAAAAGAAGTCTTCATTGATGTTTTTATGGAATATCCAAGAAAAAGAGTGTCTGCTGGAAAGGTCATTTTTATTGTTGCAATTATTCTGATTGGTTTAACAGCGGGGCTATACTTTTCGACAAATCCAAGTGAATTGGGACATTGTGAAAAGAAAGAGGATTGTATAACATACCAGAGCTACTCTGGAGGAAAATATGTTTGTGCAAATTCAGATTTTCAAGAAGATTCATTAAAAAATAAATTGTTAAGATTTAGATATTTAAATAAAAACGGGGTGAAGTTCAAACCAGATTGCGTTTGTGAAAATAATTTTTGTACTGCTGAGTAAGTTTTATAAATAATTGTTTGCTTTTAATTGAAATGAGGTGTAAAGTTTATTTTTTTATTTTTGCAATAATTTTTCTATTAGGAATTATTTCTGCGAGTCTTACGATTGGCGAACCAGAATATTCAATAAACTCATGGTATGGTAAAGGTCAAGACATTAAGGGCTGGATTAATTTAAGTTTAGAAGATGAAGAAACAGATATTGAATTCACGGATTCGAACGAAAACTCAATAAGGTTGATAGATTTATTAAAAACTACAAAAAATTCGGGCTTAAGTTATACTTGTGAGCCATTAGATTGTAGTTCGGCTTATGTTTCTTCGAGCGGCGAAAATTCAAAAACAATTATTGCTAATGCGGAAAGTGATTATTATATAGGATTTGACATAGATGCTTCAATAAGTGAAATAAAAGATATTGGTTTTGATGTAACGAGCGATTCTACTGGGGAAAAGATAAACAACCAAATAAAAATAGATTTATTCGACGATGGAGTTGCGGAAACAGGAAATACAAAAGTTGGTACACAATTAGTTAATCCAAATCCAAATTATGGTTGTTTTAATGATGTTAATTATAATAGTTACGGAGAAGAGTACCAATTAGGAGACGATAGTCAATTTTGTCAAAAAATTGAGTTGGATGAAGCTCCAGGATTCGTTCTAACAACCGAATTAAAAGGCAGTGGAACTTTGAATGGGCTTACTTTAGAAATTTATAAGAATAACAAGGAAACGGGAATCTGGGAAGCTGTTTCAAATTGTCAACCAGGGCAATCTCCTGGAGCCTCATGGACTACAATGACTTGTGATGTAGACTATTTGGTAACGGAGAAAGAGGACCATTACGTTTGCTTATATACCTCTCAATCAGGGAATGATATTTTTGAAGTTAAAGGCTATGACAACATAGACAGATGTGGTTTCTATGGAAGTTTTATTCCTGATGAAACAACTTATTCTTTCAAGATTGGAGCGGTTGCAAAAAAATTCGCTCAAATTGGAACCTTAACAATCGAAAATACACTTTCAGATGGGAGAGAGTTGACAACACTTATGGAAGATTACTTAATGGATAAATATGGGAGTTTGAATTGCGAAGAAAATGATTGTATTATCCCCATGAGAATTCGTTCTGGTGTTGATCAAAATATTGATTTAAATAATTTAGAATTAGAATATCAAATAGCAGGAGGTCCTGTTTCAACTCAGCAGAACTTTTATGATTTAGAAAAAACTGCAGGAACAATTTCAATGGATTTTTCAAAAATTTATTTGGATGAAGGTAATTTTTCTGTTCCGGAAGAAGAAGGAGATTACAATTTTGAGTTGAAATTGGATGGGACGGAAATCATTGAAGAGGAAGTAGAAGTTGCCCAACTTGCACAAATTACTTCTATAAGTCCTACAACAACTGCAGCTGTTATTCCAACAGAATTTAAAGTTACATTAGAATCAGATAAAAACATTACCTCTTATGAATGGAATTTCAACGATAGTTTAACAACTAAGACTACTACGGAAAACAAAGTAACATACAGCTTTTCTGAGACGGGAATATATGAAGTTATAATAACAATAACTGATGAAGCTGGAAAGCAATCCTCAAAGACATTTCAAATAGAGGTTGGTTCTGCAAAGAATATAATTGATGATTTATTAACAAATAAGAAAAAATATTTGGAAGATATTCGGACGGAAGTATTAGGATATGAGGGTTTTGCAAAAAAGGGTATTGAAAGCGTTTTAAAATTAGAGGAAGTTGATTCAAAATTAAGTGAATTAGAAACTCAATATAATGTGCTTGGCCAAGATGCCATCGAATCTGAATATCAAAGTATAGCAAGTGAATTAGTTGCGATAGAACTTCCAGAATCTATAATGAAAACTATGGATTCAACACCCATAAGTTACTACCCTGCTTCGTACAACATCAATCTTGGAGCACTTACTACAATCACAGGCGAGGAATATGATTATGCAGAAGAAAATTCATATAAGGAGGCGGTTATAGGATGGAACCAACTAAATGCAGACACGAAAATATCTATGAAAGGGTATTCGGCGAATTATGGGTTTGGACAAGAACCATTGGTGAAGGTATTTGAGTTAAGAATCGATAAAAGTTCAGAAGACCCTGCATACTTATTTATAGAAGATATTGAGGGGTTGGGATTTGAAAATAATTATACCATGACAAAATCAGGTAATTATTATTACAAAGAGGTTGGAAGTTCAGAAATTGTTTCATTTTATACAACAGCAGATTATGATTTTACAGATGTTCCTGCTTTTGTTGCTCCTCCAATTAATAAATTAAATCTGGTTGATGAGGGGGATATTTCTAACGTGCAAGAAGAAGGGAAGGAATTCAAATGGTTACTATTTATTCTTGTTTTAATTGGAATTATCTTTTTGGGAATTATAATTTATATTGTACTACAGATTTGGTATAAGAAAAGATATGAAAATTATCTGTTTAAGGATAAGAATGCTTATTACAATATGGTTAATTATGTTCATAGGTCGAAGGCTCAAGGGAAGAGTGATGAACAAATAATGAAATCGTTAAAAAGAGCTAAATGGAGTAATGAGCAAATTAGATTTGTAATGAAGAAGTATGCTGGAAAGAGAACTGGGATGGCAGAAATACCTGTTCCAAAAATCGGTTCCTCTGACAAAAATAAAAAAATGTCTCCAAATAGACCTGGTACTGGGAGGGCAAAGAATCTTAAAAGAAGATTTCCTCCAAAAAGATAATACTTTATTATATAAAGCTTAATAAACTAAAAAGTACAAAAAATAACATGGTGATAAAGGTATTCAAGAATTTCTTTAAGAGAATTTTCTCTAAGATGTTCAATAACAAAAAAGAAGTAAAATTGGGGTTCTATGGTCCGCCAAACGCAGGAAAAACTAGTTTAGCAAATAGAATTTGTAAAGATTTTACTGGTGAAGACATTGGTTCTGTGAGTAAGATTCCCCATGAGACAAGAAATATTCAATTTAAAGAAAAAGTTGAAATAAAATATAAGGGAAAAAAGATGACGTTTAAGATGGTCGACACTCCTGGTATCGCTACAAAAATTGATTATGAGGATTTCCTTAAATATAAAATGAAGAAGAAAGAGGCTAAGGAAAGGGCGAAAACTGCCACACAAGGGATTGTTGATAGTATAAAATGGTTAGATGATATGGACTTGGTGGTGGTTGTTTTAGATGCTACTGAAAACCCCTATAACCAGGTTAATGTTACAATTATTGGAAATTTGGTAGCTAGAAAAATACCTGTTTTAATTGTCGCTAACAAAATAGATTTAAGAAAGGCGGACATGAAAAAAATAGAGGCAGCATTTCCAGAATACGATGTGGTTGGAATAAGTGCAAAATACGGAAAAAATCTTGAAGAGTTTTATGAGAGCTTATTCAAGGTCTCAAAGAAAATTTAAAAAGTATAGAATATAAAATATATAATAAAGAACAATGGTGAAAAGAGGTAAAAAAATAAAAGGATTTTCATTGAACTTTCTTCCTTATTCGGAAATAAAGGATTTGAATAGTAATGAGAGGATTAAGAAAATTTTGAAAATAATTTTGGGAAATAATATTTTGATTCTACAAGGAAAATTAAAACCTGAAGAAGAAGCCAGATTAATTGGAGATACAATCGCTATGGCAGGGCATGTTAAAAATTTTAAGGGAATTGAATTAGCAGTAATTTCAAGTAATGGGAAAGAAGGATTTTTCTCGAGGATAAAAAGTAATTTAGCAAATGTTTTGACTGGAGCAGATTTGGGGTCGATGACGATTATTGGTCCTGCAACAATTGTTAAAGAAATTAAAAGAAATCCAAAAAAGATTGAATTGTTTTTTAAGTAACATTTAAAAATAAAAAAGAACTAAAATGAGTATGAAAGGAAAAAAAGGGTTGAGTGGAATTGTTACGATTCTGATTGTAATTCTATTAGGTTTAGTTGCAGCTGGTGTTGTTTGGGTTGTGATTAATAATACGGTTTCTCAGAGTGCTGGGAAGGTAGAATATAGTACTTCGTGTTTAGAGATTAGTTTGAATCCAACGAAGATTCAGAATACAAGTGTGAACGATTATAAGGTTACTATTAAAAGAAGTTCATCTAAAGGAGATATTGAAGGAATTAGATTTATTTTTTATGATTCTAATGAAGAGAATACCGAAATAATTGATGTAGCTGACCCTATTAGTCCTTCGGCTACTAAAACTTATGAAGTTAGTTTAAGTGATTTTGAGAGTCCTTCAAGAGTTGAAGTTCACGCCTATTTCATGACTGAGAAAGGTGACGAGTATGTTTGCGAGGGAAGTAATTCTTATAAGATAAGTAGTTCATCATCTAGCTCTTCTGGTGATGATGGAGGATGTTCAAGCAATGATGATTGTGAATCTGGAATAGAGTGTAACACTGCCACAGGAGATTGTTGTGTTTCGGATAGTCCTTACTTTAATGAGAATACTGAGACTTGCGTAGATTATGTTTTACTTGATTATGGAACAATCAGTTCTGTTTATGATCCATGGTATGCAACGAATGATGTTGTGAACATTGATACTAGTGATGATAACGAAGATGGTAGTATCTATAATGGAGAAGATATGTGTTTTAATGACGGGGATGAAATAGGCGAGTGTTTTACAATAAGTGACGGACAGGTAGGAAACACCTGGGATGGATTAATAGAATATTACTTCAAGTTGAACACGGCGGATGTTCAGGCAGGAGATTCTTTTGAGATTAGGGAAGTAGTGTGAGAATATTTTTAGGTAATTTTATAAGTAAGAAATTCCTTGGATTTATATAAATTAGTTTTAATGAAAAAGTAAAATGCCACACCAATGTGTTCGATGTTCTAGAATTATTCCAGCTGGAAGTAGGGAACTCTTAGAGGGATGTGCTAGTTGCAAAAGTCATTTCTTCTTCTATGTTAAAGACGAACAACTTGAAAAAGTAAAGGAAAATCCTATAACAATTCCAGAAGAAGAGAGAACAAAGGTTGAGAAGGACATAAGAGAGATGGCGGGAATTGCCGATGAAAATGCACCAGTAATCTTAGATTTAGAGTCTGTGAGGGCAATAGGTGACGGAAAATTTGAAATTGATGTTGTGAATTTATTTAGAAAGGATCGTCCTTTAATATATAAATTAGAAGAAGGTAAATATATTCTGGATTTAGCAACAACCATGAAGAAAGATGAAGAATCAAATGAAAAAGATTAATTCTGTTTTAAAAGAGGTCTTGAAAAAAATTGAAGTTCCAAAGAGTCAATACGAAGAAATTGGTAGTTCATTAAAATCTTTCTTAGAAAAATTTTCGGGAAAAATAGATGCGGAGATTTATGTTGGGGGAAGCTGGGCAAAAAAAACTGCGATTAAAAAAGATGTTTATGATGTAGATATTTTCATTAGATTTGAAAATGAAAAAGAACCTTCAAGAAAATTAGAGAAAGCCTTAAAGAGATTTGAAAATGTGTCCAAGGTTCATGGTTCTAGAGATTATTTTAAAGTGAAAATGTCTCCTGAATTTTTTATAGAATTAGTTCCAGTAAAAAAAATAAAAAACCCTAAGGAGGCCGAAAATATAACCGATTTATCTTATTCACATGTAAAATATATTAATTCAAAGATAAAGAGCAAAAAAGTTCTCGAGGATATCAAACTTGCTAAAGCGTTTTGTTTTGCTACAAATACTTATGGAGCTGAATCTTACATCAAGGGTTTCTCGGGATATGCATTGGAATTATTGGTTTATCATTATGGGAGTTTTTTAAAATTCATAAAAGAAATTGCGAAATCAAAAAATGAAAAAATAATTATAGATATTGAAAAACACTACAAAAATAAAAAAAATGTTTTATTGGATATAAATAGTTCAAAGCTGGACTCTCCAATTATTTTGATAGATCCAACATACAAACAAAGAAATGCTTTGGCGGCTTTGTCTAAGGAGACTTTTGAAAAATTTAGAAATGAATGTAAGAAATTTTTAGAAAATCCTTCAGAAGAGGCGTTTGAAAAAAATAGAATAAATTTTGAAGAAACTGAAAAAGAAGCTTTAAGAAAGAAGCAAGAGTTTGTTAAGATAGAAATAAAAACTAATAAGCAAGAGGGAGATATTGCAGGAAGTAAATTAGTTAAATTTTATAATCATTTGAAGGAGGAAATTAAGAAATATTTTGAATTAAAAAAAGAAGGATTTGAATATTATAAGAAAAAAACAGGGAAAGGATTTTTTATTGTAAAAGCAAAAAAAGAAGTTACATTGGAAGGTCCGTTTATTAACGATAAAAAAAATGTTGAAAGATTTAAGAGAGAACATAAAAGAACTTTTGATAAAAACAAAAAAATTTACGCTAAGAAAAAAATTGATTTTAGTTGTAAGGAATTTTTGAATGGGTGGAAAAGAAAATATAATCGAAGATTAAAAGAAATGGATATTTCTGAATTGAGTATTTCTTAATTGTAAGTTTTTAGGTAGGCTTTCTTTCTTTTTTCTCTTATTGAGGTCAAATCCATCTCGGGAAATTCCTCTTTGAGAATATCGTCGTAAGAAGTGCAGTCAATTCCCAAAAGATTTGCCTGAGATGTTGCTTCACTGTATTCCTTCAAGAAATGATTTTGCATAATCTTTGTGTGGTTGGGTTTTTTTAAAATGTCTGACATTAAAATATTATCTAATGATTTTTCTATCTTTTCTTTCAGAGGTTCTGAAAAAGTATTATATATTTTTGGAAAACTCATTCTCTTTTTCCTCTTAGATATTTAATTGTGTTCTCAGGATTCCATGAAAGACCAATCTGAGCGCTTGGATTGAAACTATCAAATCCCTCGTGGTTAATCCTCATATAGGGATGAAATCCTGAATTTCCCATTTCATTTCCAGTCCATTCAAGCTCCAAATTAGAATCTTCTAAAAAATTAAGATTTCCATATAAACGACCTCCAAAATTTCCTATTGGAGTTTTCAAATTATTCTCTAAGAAAAAATTCCAAGCGGATTGAGGCGTGACCGAAGAAAAATTGTGTCCTATTTCAAAAAAACCAGTGTAATCTCCCCAATTTTTAGAGGCTCTTACATTACAAACAAAATTTCCTTTATTTCTATCGTAATGATGGGTAAATACTGGTTGCAGATTAAATTCATCCTTAGCCAAATCCGAAAAATAAACGTCTGTTTTTGATTCTACATACGAATTATTTAAATCAGTAATAGACTCAATCTTAATCGCTCCAAGATCCAATTCAGGATATAGTCTAAGGTTATTTGGCTGTCTTATTCCTTTTGTAGCCTCTAACTTCCCTTTTAATGAGGGTTCATTATAACAAGGGCTTTCAGCCACATAAGATGAATCCTTAACTTTAGAATCATTTGCAAATGAAATTAGGAATGCTCCCAAACCAATTAAACCCAACAAATTCTTCTTCATTTTATTTCTCCTTCCTTAGAGCTGTTTCGAATAGAGAGGCAAAAGCTTCCGAAAAAAATTCCGAATTCAACCAAATTGCAATATCTTCCTCCCTTCCTTGTGATACGTAAAATAAAATTTCTTTTTTATCAACTAAAAAGAATTTTGCTTTAATGTCAACTTTTTTTATTTTTAAATCAAATGTCTTCTCTAATTTTTTTATTAAATCTATATCTCCAGATAAAGCCAATTTTATCTTTATGTTGTTCTTTTTCAATCTATCAAATGTTTGCGCAAATAACTTTGACTTATCGAAAATTTCTTGGGCACTAGTGCAAATAATTACTTCCTTTTCTGCGTTTTGAATTATTTCTTTCAAATTGTTCGAGATGTTTGATTTTCCTTTGAGAGCTGCTGAAAGGTCTTCTCTTTTTACAGGGTCTATTCCTTCTTTATACAAGCCTTCTAATTGAGAGAATTCTTCAGTGCCCTTTATATTCATCAAAGAACTTATTTTTTCTTCAGCTTCATGTCTAACATTGTTTTTTAATTTTTCAAGAATCATTTGAGGTTTTATTCCGAGATATTTTACTGGTTTACCTATTTTAACAATTGCAAAACCTTTCTTCTCTAAGCTTTCAAGAACATCATAAGTTCTTGAACGAGGAACTCCAGAAATTGTAGCTATCTCACCCGCAGAAGCAGTCCCTTTTCCAAGCAGAGCTAACCAAACTTTTGTTTCATAAATGTTCAATTCAAAGTAATCTTTGATTTTATTTATTAATTCTTGTTTAACTAACATCTTTTTCCTCCAATAAAGAAAGTCTCTCAGAATACAATTTATCTAAGTAGAACTTGTTTTTTCCAAAATATCTTCCAGGATTACTTTTATAGTGTGCGATAATTTCGTCACATCTTCGTATCCCTGTAGGGACTTCCAATCTTCTTTCAAGTAGTTCAGATGCTTTCTTTTTTCCCATTACTCCGCCTAAATTTGTTACTTTATAGTTGTCATTTGCCATAGAAAAGTTCAAGAATATTTTGTTTATAAAGTTTTTGGTTTTGTTACTTTTAGAAAGTGAGAACAAATGCGATGTTTAGATTAAAAATCAACAGAAGTTTGTGGGTTGCCCAAAAATCTATACCTCTTTAAATCTTTCAGTAATAATTAATGCAAAATATTGCGAAAGGGTAATTTAGAAATAAGGTTAAATAATTAAGCTAGAGAAATAATTTTCTATTAATTATAAAAGGAATATTCCTATTGCCATTCCCAAGAAAATTCCTGCTGAGATAAAAGGCATTGCAGGATAGAATTTTTTCTTTTTCGCTACAAAGAAGAGGTAAGAAAGTCCAAGAGTAGCACCTGCGACTACTAGAACTGCTTCCCAAAATCCATAAAACTTCAACATAACCCCCGAGGCTATTATTGGAAAGATGATATCTCCTCCTCCAAGAATCGCCATATTGACCTTCACTTTTTGGGTTTTTGATTTGCTTTTAGATTTAGATTTTCTTGCTTTTCTTAATTTCGCACGAGTTTTTTTGTCCAAATAAGGAACAAAGAATCCTCCAAAAATTTTAAGTTTGTCCATCTGGAATTTAGCCATCTTCTGCATAAGCCCGGATTTCCAAACTGCCCACATGTCATAAATTGAAATTAAAACAAGAAGAAAAATCATTGTCCACAAATTCAGGAGAGGTACAAAAACTGCTGCAATTCCTGGATAAACTAATAATTCTGTTGCGTTGTGAACGATTATATTTCTTTTAATTACTTTGAAAAATGCGAGCACAAATGCTAATCCGAGGGCAATCCAAGATGCATAAACATATTTAGGTAAAAATGAGTTTATTGCAAGACCTAAGGCGATTGTAATAACCAGAAAAAACCAAATTTTCATGACGACTTCTATTTTGAAATGAGTAATTAAAAAGAAGAGTGCTATTGCCAGAACAAATGCAATCAATATCGAAGGAAAAATTTGATAGAATTCTTTATCTTCTTCTATTTGCGGAGGCTCCATATTATAAGGAAGTTCATTATCATCTGAAGAATAATAATTAACAACATACATTCCAATAAATTGTGTAACTAAAAACATTCCAATTAGAATCAAAGTTATTGAAAATTTATGCTTAATTTTATTTTACCTCTTATATGTTTTATTTAAGAAAAAAGAGTTTTTAAAATATTTGTAAGCAGATTATCTTAACCGAAGGGTTTCTAAAGTTCTTGGGACATTTGTTTCAACCCTGTTGAGTTTGTAAAGTGCAGAACTTAAATCAAGTTCCTTTGAAACTTCTCCGTGATTAAGGATAATTCTTTTCGGTTTTGGTCGCATATTGTTGAAAAAAGAAATTATCTCATTTCTTCCTGCGTGAGCTGTTAATCCACTTATCGTTTCAACTTCAAAATTAATATCTATTGTTTCTTCTCTTCCATCCACAATCATTTTTGTTTGTTTTGCTCCTTCTTGAACCTCTCTTCCTAAAGAACCGACTCCTTGATAACAAACGAAGACTATTGAGTTCTTTTCATTTCCTGCAAATTCTTTGAAATATTCCACCGATGCACCTCCCATCAACATACCAGATGTTGCAAGAACAATACAAGGGCCTCCTTCGACAACCTCTTTCCTTTCTTGGGGTGAACCTACTCTGTGAAAAATTTCAGAAATGAATGGATTTTTGTCTTGGAAAATTTCAGAACGAACTTTAGAACTCAAAAAATCAGGATATGCAGTGTGAATAGCGTTGATATCCCATATCATTCCATCTATGTGTATTGGAACTTTTGGAAGCCTCCCCGAACGCATAGCATCCTCCAAAATTAACATCGTCTCTTGGGCTCTTCCCAAACCTAATTCAGGAATCAAAATCTTTCCTCCTCTATCGATAGTTTTTTTCACCATATCAATTAGTTCTTGTTCGGATTTTTGTCTTGGAGGGAGTATATCATGTTTAGAACCATACGTAGATTCCGTTATAACTGACTCAACTCTCGGAAAAACTGAAACAGAGGAATCAAGCAATCTTGATTTTCCGTATTTGTAATCTCCAGTATAGAGTAAATTGTGGGAACCGTTCCCTATGTTTAGATGAACCATTGAACTTCCCAGACAATGTCCAGAATTATAGAAAGTTAATCTTATGTCCGAAGTTACATCAGTAACCTCATTATAGCTCAGACAAACAGAATGCTTCACCATTTCTTTTATATCTTTAGAGGAGAACAAGGGCGCTGAGGCTTGTTTGTAAGCGACACCTATGAAATCCAAGGACAACAAGGCTGCTATGTCTCTTGTTGGAGGGGTCATGTATACTGGTCCGTCGTATCCCATTTTATATAAGTAAGGTAATAAACCGACATGATCTAAGTGTGCATGAGAAATTATAACTGCGTCTAAAGAGTCTATACTAAATCCTGGAATATTAAAATAAGGAAATTTATCTGAGCCGGAGGATGCAACATCTATTCCGCAATCAAGAAGCACGTTTGAATTGGGAGTTTGAAGTAAAATGCAACTTCTTCCAACTTGTCTTCCACCTCCCAAAAAGGTTGCTCTAACCCATCCTTCGGATTTCTCAGGGTTCCATTCTTTGTAAATTTTTTTTCCGATTGAATTTAGAAATTTTCTTCTGTAATTATTATTTGCATAAAGTACACTTCTAACATTTTCTGTTATTTGGCTCTTTATTGAGGGGCTTCTTTGAACATGAGGTGTCCACAAAGTCTTCTCCCTAATCTCGTTTAAAATAGATCCTTGTTTTCCGATAACCATTCCGGGTTTCTTAGCTTCAATAGTAACAATACTCCTATGAGGGTCAAATAAAATATCTGTAACTTCTCCTTCTGGTGGAACAATTTGTTTGATTTGTTTTTCAGTCGTTTCTTTATCAGCCACAATTTTTGGGTCTGCTCGTAGTTCAATTCTTTTCTTTATTTCATTTACAATCTCTTTTATCTTCGATTCTCCTTCTTTGAAAAATAATTCGTTTTCTGTATAGAGAACTATGTTTGCTCCTTCAAAATTAGCTTCTTTTACTTTTCCGTGAAGTTTGTCTGTAATTGTTTTTAGAATGTCCATTTAAATTACCTCTAAAAGTATGATTATTGTTTTTTATCGTCTTGATAATCTGGTTCAATTGTTTGTTCTACTTCTTTTTTAATTCCCTCTTTAGTTATTGTAAAAATATCAATTCCATAACCCGAACCAACATCTCTTTGTGTTGAAGATTTCAAAGCTTCTTTTGCTAATTCAATTCCTTCTTTAATAGATAAATCTTTTTTATATTGTCTTTCTAAAAGTCCTAAAACATAAGGCATACCTGAACCAAAGTTAGCATCGTATTCATCTACTTCAGTTATGCTCCCTGAAGGTTCTACAGAATATAACTCCATTGTTTCATCCTCATTAAATCCTCCAACTAAAAATCCTGCTTGTTGAGGAATCATTGAAGGTTGTCTTATTCCGGAATAAGAAATATTTGCTAATAAACTTGCAGCTTGTTTAATTGTTGGTCTTGATTTAGAACGAAGTTCTTTTAATCTTAATTCAGCCGGCAGTACTTTTGCTATTCTTTGTATATCTGAAACAATTCCAGTTCCAGAAATTAAGATGTAGTCGTTTATTTGTTTTGTTTTCTCGGAATTTTTATTCATAACAATTGTTCCAGCAGTTGACTGCCTGTCTGAAGCCATTACAACTCCGTCTTTGCAAACAATCCCCAGAATAGTTGTTCCTGTCTTCAAAATATTTTTTTTAAAATCGTCATCCATTTTAGATTAGAATAATCCTCTAGAATATATATTTCTATGTAGGAATTATTTTATAAAGTTTTCGGATTAGTCATTAACACTGATTCCTTTCTCTTTTCTGAATTTAATCACATTATCCACAAAACCTTCTATTTTTTGTTCGTGAGAAACTACAATTAATTGGGCAACATCGAGCTGTTCTAAAACGCTTCGCATTTTGTCTAGTTGAGTTTCGCTAAATCCGTCTGTGGGCTCGTCGAGAATTACGATGTCTTTTGTTTTTATTTTACTTATAACAGAATTTATAACCTGGTTCAAAGCAAGTCTATATGCCAAAGCAACAGCTGTTCTCTCGCCTCCAGAGAGATGGGCATAATCAATTTCATAATCTTGCTGTTCAATAATTGGAGTAAAATTATCGTCCAATCCGACATTAAAATTATCTGCAACCAGCATTGAAAACCATTCCGCAAAAAACGAAGAGAATTCCTTCTTAAGTTTATTCATAACGTTCCTCTCGATATTTGAAATAAGAGGGAGAAATTTTTTAGAAACCCATTCTTCCAATTCAGAGAGATAAATTACATGAGATCTTATTGATTCTATTTCTGAAATCTTATTTTTTAAATCCTCAATCTGAGTTGTAAAAAACCCAACTTCTTTCTTTAATTCAGCTATCTTAATTTCGGTTAATTTTTCTTGTTTCAAAGATTCTTCCAATTTTTTTTGTTTTTCTTGAAATAACAAATCGTATTTATTTATGTCTAAAATAGATTCTTTCAGCGTGCTTAATTGAGAGTTGAGCAAACCTATATCTTTTTCAAGAGAAATTTGGTAATTTTCCAATTCCAAAAGTTTCTGCTTTTTTTCGTTTAAAGATTCAAGTTTGACTTTAATTAAGTTCAATTCATTTATTTGTTTTTGTTTCTCTATTATTTGTTCTTCTATCTTCGAATGTTCTTTGGAAAAATTTATCTTTTCTAATTGAAGTGATTTTATTTTGTTTATATTTTCTGAGATACTCGAATCCAGCTTTAATTCAACATTTGACTTGTAAACTGAATCTACATTTTGCAAACACGTTGGACAACTATCAAGATGGACAATTTTTTCTTTTGTTTTTTTGTGTTCCTCGTTTTGTAAATTAAGCGAAGAGATTGTGCTTGAAATTTCCAAAATTTTTTCGTTTGTTTCCTGCTTTTTTTTGTTTAAGGAGACAATTTCTTCATCCAGGACTTTTAGTTTTGATTCTTCAAATTGAATTTTATCTAAATCTTCAATTTGGGATTTAATTTGTTCCATATTTTTTTTGTTTTCATAAACAGAAGAATTTTTTGTGGAAAGCAGTATTTTTGTTTTCTCTATTTCCTGTTTTAATCTTAATTTCTCTTCCCTCTGTTTTGAAATTTCTTCCAGTTCGGCTTCAGCTTTCTTCCTTAAATCATTTTTAAAGATAAATTCTGCCTCAGCTTCTAAAACAGCTTTCTTTTTTTCCTCCAATCCTTTTTGTTTAGAAATCAGTTCGTTCTTATAAGATTCTAAATTTAAGATTCTCCCTTCATTCAATCTTTTTTCTTCACGTATTTTAGAGAGTAGTATGGAAGTATTTTCCAAAATTCTCTTGTATTTATCTATTCCGAAAACATGTCTCAAAGTATTTATTCTCGTTTCCGCGTCTTGCAAAATTATTTGTTTCATTTCTTCTTGAGGAGTATAGACAGTAAATTTGTACAAAATATTTTGTTTTTTAGAAAATTCCCGAGGATAATTTAATAATTCAAGGACTTTGTTTTTTAATTCTGTTACAGAGAGTTCTTGTTTCTCTCCGTCTATGGTAATCGAAGCATAATCTTGAGATATAGATTTTTTTCGTTTAAGAGTTCTTTCTAAGATTATTGATTTTCCGTCTACCTCAAATTCTAACGACACTCCTCCTTGTTCAGAGCCGTTCCTCAGCAGAGAATTTCCTCTTTGTCCAGGCTGTAAACCAAACAAAGCAAATTCTATCGCTAATAAGATAGATGTTTTTCCCGAACCAATATTTCCTGAAAGGAGGGTTGAACCTTTTGGAAAATTTATTTCTTGTTGTTCGTAACTTCGGATATTATTTAAATTAATTTTTTTTATTAAAATTTTAAAACCCTCCGAGATTCATCCAATAGACGTTGATTGAAAGTTTCATTTTTTTCATCTTCTTGTTTTTCTAGAGAGAGGGCATTTATTAATTGGGGCAATAAAGAGTTAAGATCAGAAGGATTTTGTTCAGAATAGCATTTGATTGTTTCCTCTTCAACATCTTCGTCGGTATTTACTTCCAATTCCATTTCTGTTTCTTTGGTTTTGAGATCGTGAGTGTTTTTTAAAAGAAAATATGCCTCTTGTGAATCTACATAATCCTGAATTTGAGAAAATTTTATGTCAGAATTTTTACCTCTAATTAGCTCGCCTTTAATCCTTAACAAAATAATTTTGTCTCTAAGGTTCCTTTTTTTAAGTTCGGAAATTATCTGTTCTGTTGCAAGAAGGCCGTCTTGTATTTCTATATTTACCTTCTCTATTTCCTTTGTAGGAATTTTGATAAATTCTACTTGCTCAATCGAGTCGGTATCTACAAGAACAAAGCTACCTTGTTTTAAATCTTCAAGTTCTCTGAAGGTATTTGGAAAAAGAGGGCCAGGATAAACGAATCCTTTTTTATTATAAAGAAGATGTATGTGTCCCAAAGCATAATAATCTGCAGAGGGTAATTCATTTGATTTGAGATAGTCCATTGGGACATTCCCTACAACTTCTTCTATTGTAGTGTGTAGCATAAAAATTTTGAACATTCCCGGAGCTTCGTTAAGTTTTATTTTTCTAAGATCTTGCATTTCTAGACCCGATTTTTTTCCGGGATAACCATAGATAGCTACGTTTCCGTGTAGATGAGGATTCAACAAAATTCTGTCTTCTTTTTCTTCCGCATCAAAAACATTTTTACAGAACCCTGCTTTTTCCAGAACATCCAAAAAAGTTTTTCCCGAGACAGAGTAATCGTGAGAACCTGCAATTATGAAACAGGGTAAATTTGCATCTTTCAATCTCTTAAATTGAGCAAATGTTTCTTTTAGAATTTCTATGGGAGGGTAAGCAGAATCGAATAAATCTCCTGAAAAAAGAATAAAGTCCAATTTTGAATTTAGGCAAATGTCGATTGTTTTTTTAAAAGATTGGAAATTCAAATCTTGCATGGGCTGTTGCTTCCACCCTCCTAAATGAACATCCGAAATATGAGCAAATTTTACCATCTTTTAAATACCAAAAATTTATAACCATTAAAAATCTGGTTTGTATATAAATTTGATTGTAGTAAAATGGTAAAAGAGAGGTATAATATTTTGATTGGAGGTCCTGCAGGAACGGGTCCTAATTTTTTGACAGAAATATTGGGAGAGGCATTAGTTGAAAGAGGTCAATATGTATTTTTTTCTAGAGACTATCAGAGCTTGATAAGAGGAGGACACAATTTTAATGTTTTGACTTTTTCGAGAGAGAAAGTTTCTTCGAATGATTCTAAAATTGACGTCTTGGTTTGCTTGGATGAAAACACCAAGACAATCCATAATAAAAATTTAAACAAAGAAGGAATTGTTTTGGAGGGTCATAAAGAAAATGCATATTATTTAGGGCAACTCTTTAAGTTGCTCGGCATGGATTTTAAGTCTCTGGATAAACTCCTGAAAAAAGAAAAAAGATATACTGAAAATATAAAATTCGCATTGGAAGGTTACGAAAAAGAAAACAAAAATATCTGTAAAATTAATTCGAAGAAAAAAGGACTTTATTTTGAGAATGGCTCTCAGAGCATTTCAGAGGGGGCGATTAAATCGGGCTTAGATGTTCATTTTGCTTATCCTATGACTCCTGCAACACCTGTTATTGGAGAGTTGGCAAAGGAAGAGAAGAAGAAAAATATCATTACAATTGAATTAGAAAATGAGATTGCAGTCGCGAATGCAGGGATTGGATGTGCTATGACTGGTGCTAAGACGATGGTATCGACCTCCGGAGGAGGTTTTGATTTGATGACTGAGACACTAAGCTTATCTGGAATGGCTGAAGTTTCCTTGGTTTTTTATTTAGCTCAAAGACCTGGACCGGCAACTGGTGTAGCAACTTACACTGCTCAGGGAGATTTGAATATTGCAAGGCATGCAGGACACGGAGAATTTAATAGAATTGTTGTTGCTCCGGGAGATCCAAAAGAAGCAAAGGAATTAATGAACCAGGTTTTTTACCTATCTCAAAAATACTCTTCTCCTGGGATTATTATTTCAGATAAACATTTAGGGGAGAGTTACTATGCATTTGAAGAAAAACCAAAAATTGTGAAAATTCCTAAGAAAATCGAATTGAAAAGATACAATTCTTATGAAAAGGATTCCGAAGGTTCGGCTACAGAAAATCCTGAAATTGTTGTTAAAAATATTAATGAAAGAAAGAAAACAGGTGAGAAAATTAAAAGAGAATCTAAGAAATTTTCGAGATATTCGGTGTATGGAAAAAAGAAATCAAAAAATGTTGTTGTCTTTTGGGGCTCTACGAAAGGTGCAATTTTAGATGCAATAAAGGATTTAGATGTTAAAGCAATTCAATTAAAATATATTGAGCCGTTTCCAGAGAAAGTTATTAAGGAGTTGAAAGGAAATTTAATTTTAATTGAGAATAATTCAACTGGACAATTAGGTGATTTAATTAGAGAGAAAATGGGAATTGAAATTAAAAAGAAAATTTTGAAATATGATGCAAGACCTTTTTTTGCAGATGAATTAAAAAAGGAAATAGGGAGGAGGATATGAACATAAGCACTTCAACAAAACCAACATGGTGTCCGGGTTGTCCTAATTTTCAGATACTTGCAGGTGTGAAAAAGTTTTTGGAATCGAGAATTAAAACAGAAGCAGATAGGAAAAAATGGGCAATGGTAACTGGAATAGGTTGTCATGCAAAAATGTATGATTATGTGAATTTGAATGGTTTGAATACTTTACATGGAAGAGTTTTACCGACGTGTTTAGGTTTGAAAGTTGGAAATCCTAACTTGAATGTTTTGGGTTTTTCTGGTGATGGAGATTGTTATGGCGAGGGTATCTCTCATTTAATTCATGCTGCGCGTTATAATTCAGATATAAAATATTTAGTTCATAATAATCAGGTCTTTGCTTTAACTGTTGGACAACCAACCCCTACAACAGAGCAAGGTTTTAAAGATAAAACAACTCCAGAAGGAGTGCAGACAAAACCTTTGAATCCAATTAAATTAATGTTGGCTTCTGGTGCGAGTTTTGTTGCAAGAGTTTTTGCTGATGTTAAGCAAATAGAAAATATCTTAGAAGAGGCATTTAAACACAAAGGTTTTGCATTTATTGAAGTTATACAACCTTGCATTATTTTTCATCCAGATACAGATTATAAAAAATACACTTATAATTTACAAGAAATGAGACATAGAAAAGATGATTTTGAAGCAGCAATGAAAAAAGCAGAAGAATTTGATTACAACAGAATTAATAAGATTCCTTTGGGAATTTTTTATCAACAAGCAAAACCTGTTTTTGAAGACAAATATCCTCAGTTAAAAAAGTTAAAAAATTCTGGAAAAGGTTGGAAGGATATTAGGAGATAGACATTAATAATTTAGTCAAACTTATTTGAAATTTTTTCCCTGTTTTCTATATAAAAATTAATATCTTCTAAAACTATTTTTTGAAGATTATCTAAAGATTCAATTTCATATACAAAAATCTCTCCCTCCTGTAGAGATTCTAGAATAAGCTTTTCTAAATTCCTTTAAATCATTTAAAGATTGTCTTCCAAATAAAACTTCTAAATAAAAATTATTTTTAATCTCCAGAGATTCTTCTTTTGTCTTTATTCCAGAAATTTTTAGATCAAAACATAAATTATATTTTCCCTGTCTTTTTATCTTAGGTTCTTTTATTAAAATTCCTTCTATATTTTTTTGAGGGAATTCTCTAATTTCCTGATTACTTAAATACAAAAAGATATTTCCTGATTGATCTATTCTTCCGGGCATTAATTTAAATTAATTATAATTTTTTTAAAGATTCCTATTATAATCTAATAACTTAATTCCCAAATACAAAGTTTTTCCATGAATAATTTTTCACATCCAATTTCTTTTGATTTATATCCTAATTTTTCAAAATCAATATCTTTTGAAAGTGAAGAAGTTATTAAAAATATTTTTCCATTTTTTTCTAAGTGATTTTTTGCTTTTTCTAGAAATCTCAAAATAATCTCATTTCCTTTTTTTCCTCCGGTTGTTGCAATCTTCGAATCAGAGGGTTCGTTTTTGTCTTCGGGCAAATAAGGAGGATTAAAGATTATGATATCATATTTTTCAATTATATTTTCAAATAAATCTGATTTAATGCACTGAAATCCCAAAAGATTGCAATGTTCTACAGCCTTAGGATTTATGTCTACAGAAAAAATGTTTTCTATTTTTATTCCCGATTGTTTTGCTGTTTCTAAGTGAATTCCAGAACCTGCGCCAATTTCTAAGAATTTTAATTCCGGATTTTTGTTTAATAGTTTAGGGATTTCTTCTTTAAGGATTCTTGACATAAGATAAGAGTCTTCAGAGGGTTGATAAATTGAATTCATTTTAAAAAAGAGAGTCTAAGAAATTTGCAAGTTGGTCTTTGAATAAAAAAGCTGCTACAAGGCCTCCAATCACCAGTACAATTAGGAAAATTACGATGAACAAAAGTGCTTTAGAGGGTTTTTTAGGTTTTCCATATTCCGAAATTTTTTTCTTTGATTTTTTTTGAGGAGATTCATTTGAAGAATTAGACGGCATAGATGGAAGTTTCTTTTGAGAGGGTTTTTCTAATTTTTGTTTATCGGATTTATGAGTAGAATCGGCTTCAGAACTTTGTTCTTTTTGAACTGGCTGAGGAGATTGTCCTGACTGAACCGCTCCAGCAGCTAATTGAACTTCTCGTTGAGGATAACCTGCATTAATGAAAGTCATCATAGCCGATTGTAAACTCTCTCCGTTTTCAACAGCGTTTTTTATTCCATAAAAAATTTCTTCATTCACCATCTTATACTTTTAGAACTTTTCCATTTGAGGAAAGGTGAACTGTTTTATTTTGTTTGTAACCCATTTCTTTTGCTAAATTCACCAGAGGAATTTCTTGTTCTATTGTTCCATGAGCAGGAATTATGTGGGCGGGTTTTATCATTTCAATCATTTCTCTTAAATCCTCTCGCCCTGCATGTCCCGAAACGTGAACATCTGTTTGAATTCTTACATGTTGTTTTCTTAACCTTTTGTCCAATTTCTCTCTTGCCATAATATTTTGAGGGGCAGGAATAATGCTTGAAGAATAAATTAGATTATCTCCCGCATGAAATTTAAAGGGAGTTTCTCCATTTGCAATCCTATCTAAAATTGAACCTGTTTCACCTTGATGTCCTGTGCATACCACAAGATATTTTCCTCTATTCTGTTCTACCTTTTTCAAAAGAGAGTTAACCTGTCTTCGGTATTTGAATAATTTAATTTTGTTGAAGAAAGGACATTCCCGAGCTTTTTTTGCTGCGTGAACGTATTTATTCAAACTCCTTCCTAAGAAGATAATTTGTCTTCCTGTTTTTTGTCCGAAGTCCACAATTGTTTTTAACCTTGCTATGTGTGAAGAGAAGGTTGTTATGAAAAGTGCTCCTTTTTTGTTTGTGACAGTAGACATTGCGTCTTCAACCAAGTGTCTCGCTATTCTCTCACTTGCCGTTCTTCTATCGGTGTCGGAATAAAGTGCATCCATTACTATACATTTTATGGCATTTTTTCTACCTAGTTCATTTAGTCTTGCGTAAGCAGGAGGCTTTCCCAAAATAGGATGTTTATCGAATTTAAAATCTAGAGAATAAAAGAAACCTCCTTCAGAAGTATGCCATACAACAAAAAGACATTGAATTGTTGAATGAGTATTATTGATAAATTCTAATTTTAAATCCCCATTTGAACCTTTTACATTTAACTTTGTCCCTTCCTTTACAACTCTTCTTTTATTTCTTATATTAAGCTTCTCGTCTTCGAGGATGCTTTCTAAAACGGCCATAGTAAATGGAGATGCAATTATTTCCGCCTTAGGATATCTCTTTGCGATATAGGGTATTCCTCCAACATGATCTAAATGAGCGTGACCTACTACAATTGCTCTAACCTTGTCCCTCCAACCCAATTTATCTAAAATTAAATCGTTTGGAATTGCCTTATGTTTTCTTAACATCGATTCGGTATATTTTATCTGTTTTTCTTGTTCTTGTAGCTCTATTAATGGAGGTAAAAACAATCCTGCATCAAAGATAATTACATCATCTCCGACTTTTACTGCAGTCATATTCTTTCCTACTTCTTCATATCCTCCAATAGTGCAAATTTCCATAATTCTAATTATCGTCCTCTTTTATAAAATTAATTAGATAAATAGATTTAATAAGGTTTCTCTCCATATAAAAATATGAAATCTTTAATTCCCTCGCATAAAGAAAATAAGAGGTATTTGTTAGTTAAGGGAAAGGGTTTGAAGAAAAATATTTCTTTGGCAATCAAAGATTTTATTGGAGTTTTGGGGATGTCAAAAGTTGCGTTGAATTTTATTAGTTCTGAAAAGGATAAAGCAGTGATTCAGATTAATCGGGAAATGGTTGATTCTGTTCGAGCATCGCTTTGTGTTTGGCCTGAGAAAATGGAAGTTATGAAAGTTTCTGGAACGCTTAAGGGTTTGAAGGGATAGAAAACCTTATAAAATCTAAAAATTTCTAAAACTCTGTAGAGAGATAACAGGAGTTAATTATTATAAAATTCTCTAGAATGGATATGAATATGGATATGCAACATCAAGCAATGGGATATGATAGAACTGCGACAATGTTCTCTCCAGATGGACATTTACTTCAGGTAGAATATGCTGAAAAGACGGTTCGTTTAGGAGTTTCTAGTATTGGTATGGTTTGTTCTGATGGGGTTTTTATTGTTGCGGACAAAAGAATTGACGACGAATTAATCGTTCAAGAATCTGCTTCTAGAATTCACGAGGTAGACAACCATATGGTCTCAACTATTGCAGGAATTACTTCTGATGGGAGGGTTCTAATTGAGAAAGCCCAGGTTTTATCTCAGCAACACAGGGTAACTTATGATTCTGAAATTGAACCAGAATCCGTAATTAAGGAGATTTCAAATGCTAAGCAACAGTTCACTCAATATGGGGGAGCAAGGCCTTTTGGTGTTTCTTTAATGTTAGCCGGAGTAAATGGGAAGAAAGCAGAACTTTTTACGAGTGATGTTACAGGCAATTATTTTTCATATCACGCAAATGCTATTGGGGAAAATGACGAGGAAATTAAAAATTTATTAAGAGAGAGGTACAAAAAGGGTTTAACAATGAAAGAAGGTGTTAAACTTGCATTAGAGATTTTTGCGGATGTTAAATCTGAAAAACTTGATTTAAATAAATTTGAAGTTGCGTATATCCCCATTAAGACGAAGAAACTAGAAAGAGCGGAAGGAGAGGATATTAGAAAAATTTAAATGGTAAACGTTACAGCAAGACTTACAAAAGCAGGAAAGCATTTTGAGATTTTAGTTGATTTGGAAGATGCTATTAAATTTAAGAAAGGAGAAAGTGATTCTATCGAGGCTGAAACAGACATTATTTTTAGAGATGTTAAAAAAGGAGATAGAGCTCCAACCGCAGATTTAGAAGAAGCTTTCGGAACTCAAGATGTTGATGAAATTGTAAAAAGAATTGTAAAGGAAGGGGAGGTTCAAACTACTCAAGAACATAGAAATGCGGAGCAAGAAAAAAAGTTTAATCAGGTTGTTAATTTTCTATCTACAAATGCTGTTGACCCTCAAACAGGCAACCCAATCACAAGCGAAAGAATTAAAAGCGCACTTGAACAATCTAATGTTAATATTAAAAATACATCAATAGAAAATCAAATTAGTGATATTCTTGATGAATTGACTAAAGTTATTCCGATAAAACTTGATGTTAAAAAAGTCAAGATAACGGTTCCCGCAATTCATACGGGAAAAGTATATGGGATAATTAATCAATACAAGGAATCAGAAAATTGGTTGGACGATGGAAGTTTGGAAGTTAAAGTCAAGGTTCCGTCTGGAATGGTGATGGATTTTTATGATAAACTAAATTCGGTTACGCACGGAAGTGCATTGACTGAGGAAATTAAAGAAGAATAAAATGGTTGAGAGAAAAGTTGTAATTCCAGGAGAAGTAGTTGTTTCAGGAGAAGATTACTTGCCAGGAGATGGAACCGAAAAAAAAGGGAATGATATTATTGCTCAAAGATTTGGATTAGCTGAAGAAGGTGGAAATTTGATAAGGATTATTCCTTTGGGTGGAACTTATAATCCCAGAAGAGGGAATATTGTAATTGGAAGAGTGGAAATATTAACTCACAATGGGTGGGTTATTGATTTTGGTTCTGCAGAAAATGGATTTTTACCAATTACAGAGGTACCGAGATATGTTAATAAAGGGCATTTAGACGAGGTTATGGAGATTGGAGATATGGTTATTGCTAAAATTTCTTATATTAACGGAAAGAGCATAGATTTGACTATTAGATCGAGGGGACTTGGGAAGATTGAAGAAGGAATAATATTTAAGATAAATCCAAATAAAGTTCCAAGAGTTATAGGAAAAGAGGGAAGCATGATTAAAATGATTAAGGAAGAAACGGGATGTAATATTCAAGTGGGGCAAAATGGTTTTATTTTAATTAAAGGAGATACAATAGAAGATGAATTGTTAGCTAAAAAGGCAATTCTGTTCATAAATGAAAACACTTTTATTGAAGGATTAACTGAAAAAGTTGAACAATGGTTTGTAGAGAATGGGGGAAGAGGCCATTCTAAACAAGAAGAAGAAAATGTTGAAGAGAACGAAACGGAGGATAGAGAATGAGTTTTAAGAGACCAGATGGAAGAGCAGTTGATGAATTAAGACAACCAATCAGAGCAAAGGTTGGAGTTGTTCCAAATGCAGAAGGAAGTGCGATGTTCCAAACAGGAGAGACAATTGCGATTGCTGCTGTTTATGGACCTAAAGAATTTCATCCAAGAAATCAACAAAACCCAATGAAAGGAACTTTGAGGTGTACTTATAATATGAATAGTTTTTCGGTATCTGATAGAATCAGGCCGGGACCTTCAAGAAGAAGTACTGAAATTTCAAAGATTACAGAATGGGCTTTGGAACCTGTTGTAATGTTAGATGATTATCCTAACCAAGTGGTTGATGTTCACATTCAAATTGTTCAGGCAGATGCTGGAACTAGATGTGCAGGTATTAACGCTGCAGCTTTGGCTTTAGCTCATGCAGGAATAAAAATGAAGGACATGGTTACAAGTATCTCTGTTGGTAAATTAGACAAAACAGTAGTGGTTGATTTAACAAAAGAGGAAGAAGATTTCGAAGAAGGGGAAGGGCCTACGGACATTCCCATTTCAATGACTCATTCTGGAGACATTACTCATTTACAATTAGATGGAATTATTGATGGAGCTCAGCTAAAAGAATCTATTGAAATGGCTAAGAAAGCGTGTGAAGAAGTTTATGAAGTTCAAAAGAAAGCTTTGAAAGAAGCTGTGGGAGGAAAAAATGAGTGAGGAAATATTAAGAACTCCAAAACCAACAATTGAAAGAATTAAGAAATATTTGAAAGAAGATAAAAGATTTGATGGTAGAGCAAGAGACGAACATAGGGAACTAATTATTGAGAAAGATGTTTCAAAGAAAGCAGAAGGTTCTGTGAGAGTTAAATTAGGAAACACCGAGGTTATTGTTGGTGTTAAAGCGGCTTTAGCTGAGCCGTATGCAGATTCTCCAAATAAAGGAAATTTGATGGTTACTGCGGAGTTATCTCCTTTGAGTTCTCCAAGAATTGAGATTGGACCTCCGAAGTTCCCTGCAATTGAATTAGGAAGAGTTATTGATAGAGGGATTAGGGAAAGTGGAGTTATTGATGTTGAAAAACTGGTTATTAAAGAGGGTGAAAAGGTTTGGACAATTTTTGTTGATATTTATGCCATCAATGACGACGGAAATTTATTAGATGCTGCAGGAATTGGGGCATTAGCTGCGTTGAAAATTGCAAAACTTCCAAAATATGATGAAGCCGAAGACAAAGTTCTTTATGGTGAAGCAGATAAAGAAGTTCCATTGTCTGAAAAAAATTTAATTCCAATTACAGTTCATAAGATTGGAGAAAAATTAGTTATTGATCCAAATAGAGAGGAAGAAGATTCTAGCGAAGCAAGATTAACGATTGGAATTGCAGAAGGAAAGATTTCTTCAATGCAAAAAGGAGATTTTAATACCTTTAAAGCGGAGGAAGTTATTGAAGCTGTCGAAATGGCTGAAAAAGGGTGGAAAGAAATATTTAAAAAATTAGAGGAACAATTGTAGATATGGAAATTCAGGATTTTTCAAAATATGAAGTTGCGAGAATTCTTGGAGCGAGAGCTTTACAAATTGCCATGAATGCGCCTTTATTAATCAAAATAAGTGATGAGGATTTAGAATCTGTAAAATATGATGCTTTGAAGATAGCTGAGATTGAATTCAATTCAGGTATATTACCTATTTCAGTGAAAAAACCTTTCCCGGTTAAGAGGGAGGAGAAATTGAAACAGCCTCCTGTCAAGAAAGAATCTACAAGTGATAAAGAAATTGAGACTTTGGAAAGCAAGGAGGAAGAAGAAATAGCAAAGGAAGGGGAAATTATGGAGCTTGCTAATCCCGAAGACGAACAGGAAGAAACTGAAGAGAGTTCAGCAGAGGAATAGTTCTTAATAACAATACTTTTAAAGAAAATTCAAGTTTATTATATATGAAAATAGAGAGTGTGAGTGCTAAGTCTGTCTTGGATTCACGGAAGGAACAGACAATTGAAGTCTCAATAGAAACTAATGCTGGAAAATTTTCTGCATCGTCTCCGAGTGGAAAATCTAGAGGGAAGCACGAAGTAAAGCCATATAAAAAAAGTTTAGAGGAAGATATCAAATTTCTAAAAAAATCATCGGATTATTTCTCAGAAGAAATATTAGAAGGTTTTGATGATTTGAAAAGAATCGAGGATATCGTAGATGGCCACATAGGGGGAAACACTCTTTTTGCGCTAGAGTCTGCAATTTTAAAAGCAATTGCAAAGGAAAAAAAGAAAGAAGTTTGGGAATTAATTTATGAAAAATTTAATGAAAATAAAAAATTTCCTCGTCTAGTTGGCAACTGTGTTGGGGGAGGGAAGCATTCTGAATTAGTTGGGGGGAGAAGACCAGATTTTCAGGAATTTGAATTGGTGCCCAATTTGAAATCTGTAAAAAAATCTTTAGAGATAAATAAAAAGAAGAAAGAGGAAGTTAAAGACTTATTAAAAAAGAAAGATAAAAATTTCAAAGGTTCAAAGAACGACGAGGATGCATGGATGGTTTCACTTAACGAGAAAGAAGTTTTGGAGGTTTTAAAAGAAACTGGATTGCCTCTTGGATTGGATGTTGCAGCTTCGAGTTTTTATAAAAGAAAAAAATATTCATACGAAAATCCTCTGTTGAAAAGAGATGCGGAAGAGCAATTATTTTATGTTTCAAATTTAATTAAAAATTTTAATTTATTTTATATTGAAGACCCTTTTGATGAAGAGGATTTTGAATCTCATAAGAAATTATTAGAGAAATTTCCAAAATCGTTGATTGTAGGAGATGATTTAACAGTAACAAATTCAGAAAGGTTGGAAAAGGCTATTGAAATGAAAGCGGTGAATGCATTGATTGTTAAACCAAACCAGTGTGGTTCTTTATTGGAGGTCAAAAAAGTTGTGGAGATGGCCAAAGAGAACGATATAAGGGTAGTTTTTTCGCATAGAAGTGGAGAAACAAGAGAAACTATTCTAGCAGATTTGGCTTTTGGTTTTGGAGCCGACTTTTTTAAGTGTGGAATTACAGGAATTAGGGCGAAAAAAATTGAAAGGTTGATTGAAATTGAAGAAAAAATCAAATAGAAAAGCTTTAAAAATATATTTCTCTGTGAATTCTTATGACAGACGTGATTGAAGATATTAAGGAAAATGTTGAGGAAGCTGTTGAAGCAGTGGAAGACATTGTAGAAGGAGAAAAAGAGACTTCTAAAAAGAAAACTACGAAGAAAGATTCTGAAGTTGAGAGTGAAAATGATGAAAAGATTGCTGAAGAGGAATCGTCGGCGAAGTCAGTTAAAGATTTAGAGGATAAGAAAAAGGCTCTTTTAGAAAAAGCAGAAAAACTAAAGAAAGAGAAATTAGAAGAATCTCCAAAGACAGAGGAATTGAAGGAACAGGTTAAAGCTAAGAAAAAATCGGACATGCTTATTCCATTAGAGGAATACGTTAAGGCTGGTATATATCTTGGAACAAGAGTTGTTACCCCAGATATGAGGCAATATGTATATAGGAGAAGAGCTGATGGATTAGCTATTTTTAACACAGATACTATAGATGAAAAAATGAAAGAAGGGATAGAATACCTTTCTAAATTCGATGCGGAAGATGTAATCTTAGTGTGTAAGAGAGAAGCTGGGTGGAAAGCTGCAGAGAAATTCTCTGAATTAACAGGAATAAGAGTTTTCACAAAGAAATATCCTGCAGGAATTTTAACGAATACGGCCTTGCCAGATTTCTTTGAGAATGAGTTAACAATTGTTACGGATGCCTGGTTGGATAAAAATGCTTTAAATGATACATTGAGAGTCAATAAAAAAGTCTTGATGATTTGTGATACAAATAATTTTTCAAAGGGAGCAAACCAAATAATTATCGGAAACAACAAAAGTCCAAGAAGTTTGGGAGTTATTTTCTATCTACTTTCAAGAGGATATTTGAAAGCAAAAGGAATGGATACTTCGAATGTTCCAGATTTAGAATGGTGGACTGGAGAGGTTGAAGATTCTAAGAAAGGTGCTAAGAAGGGTGTTTGAATAAATTTATAATCCTTGACTTCTTTGTTTTTTAATGGGCAGAAGGAAAAAATCTGAGACAAGGAAAAAGTTTAATTTGGTTTTTGGGACGATTATTTTTATTTTATTAATTGGTTCAGCGTTTGCTATTGATTTGATTTTTGGAGCAGGTTTCATTATTGGTTTTGTTCTCTCAATTTATAATAAAGTTCTTGAGAAAAAACCTTTCATACCAATTTTTCTTTTTGTGGGGGCGTTGATAATCCGTTATAGTTTGATATTTATTCCAGATATTTTAGAGGCAAATACTTTCATAGATTTAGGAATTTCCTTGGTATTGTTTTTAATTGTATTAGTTGTTGGTTGGAGAATTCGTAAAGGAAAGTTAAAAGTTTGGAAGAAATAATTATTTTTTTACAAAAATAGTTTTTATTTTCTTTTCAGTATCTATTCCGGTTTCAATTGTCTTTAATACATCTGGAGCAAAGTGTTTTTCTTTTTATCTTTAGAAATTAATTCGTAAGTTCCTTTGTCCCAGATTTCAACTTTTCCTGCGCCGTAATTTCCCTCGGGAATTTCCCCTTCAAAGTTTGCATAGCTTCGAGGATGGTCTTCAACTTGGATTGCAAGTCTTTTCGTGCCTTTTGATTTTGGAGGTTGTTTTGGAACGGCCCAAGATTTTAGAGTTCGGTTCATTTCTAACCTCAAATCCCAATGCAAATGTGAAGCATGGTGTTTGTGTACGACGAATATTTTTTTCTTTGCCTCTGCCGAAAATTTTTTCGACGATAAAGGCTCACCAGATTTTTTTAGATTCCTTTTTTTATTATATTTTTTAAGAGGCATATAATATTAAGAACAATTATTTTTATAAATTCTTGGAAAGGTAATTTTGAATAAGAAGGCAAATTGATTATGGAAAGATTAAAGAATTATGGGCGACGACAAATTGCTTTTTCTGAAACAAAACATTTAAATACCTTTATTTCGGCTATTCAATAACTAAGATGAGTGCCTTAAACAAAATCATGTTTACCGATATTAAGGTATGATGTATGTAGAAGCAGTTATCTAGTTGTAATTCTCAAAACCATTAAATGGTAAGTAGCCAATAGTTAGGAGTTGTGTGAAGTGATTTCTTGTCTTATAAAGAAATTGCGCAATTGAAATCTTTGATTTATGATATTGTTCGAATCCAGTTGATCCTGCTGGCGGCTGCGGCTCTCTGGTTTGCACTTAGACATGCAAGTTTTTATCTTTAGAAATAGGGGTAAAGCGAACTGCTCAGTAACACGTAGTTAACCTACCCTTAAGTCAGAAATAATCTCGGGAAACTGAGTATAATATCTGATAAGAGACATGCCCTGGAAAGACTTGTCTCTCAAACTCGTGCTTAAGGATGGGACTGCGGCGGATTAGGTTGTTGGCGGGGTAATAGCCCACCAAGCCAAAGATCCGTAAGGGCTCTTAGCGGAGAGGCCCTGAGAGGGAATCTGAGACACTATTCCCAGCCCTACGGGGTGCAGCAGTTAGGAATCTTCTGCAATGCGCGCAAGCGTGACAGAGTGAGTCAAAGTGCCTACCATTAGGTAGGCTTTTGTGGAATGTAAAAAGTTCCACGAATAAGGACTGGGTAAGACTAGTGCCAGCCGCCGCGGTAATACTAGCGGTCCAAGTCGCAGCCATTATTATTGGGTCTAAAACATCCGTAGCTTGCTTGATAAGTTTTCTGTGAAATCTTATGTCTCAAATATAGGAATTGTGGAAAATACTGTTAAGCTAGAGACCGGGAGATGTAAAGAGTACGTCTGAAGTAGCGGTAAAATGTGTTGATCTCAGGCGGACTGACGATAGCGAAAGCACTTTACAAGAACGGTTCTGACAGTAAGGGATGAAGGCTAGGGGCGCAAAACGGATTAGATACCCGTGTAGTCCTAGCAGTAAACACTGCACACTAAACCTTGTGATCTCTTCGAGAGATTGCAGGGCTGCAGGGAAGCCGAAGAGTGTGCTACCTGGGAAGTATAGTCGCAAGGCTGAAACTTAAAGGAATTGGCGGGGAGACACTACAACGGGTGACGCGTGCGGTTCAATTAGATTATACACCGTGAACCTCACCAGGAGCGACAGCAGAATGAAGGTCAGTCTGAAGGGCTTACCTGACACGCTGAGAGGAGTTGCATGGCCGACGTCAGCCTGTGTTGTGAAATGACCTGTTAAATCAGGTAACAGGCAAGACCCACATCTCTATTTACTTCGTGTACCATAGAGAGATTGCCTTGGTAACAAGGATGAAAGTGTGGGCTACGTTAGGTGAGTACAGCCCGAATCCCCTGGGCAACACGCGCGCGTCAACGGTGAATACAACAGGATGCGACTCCGAAAGGAGAAGCTAATCTTTTAAAGTTCATCTCAGTCTAGATCGAGGTTTGTAACTCAGCCTCGTGACACTGGAATCCGTAGTAATCGTTTGTTAGCAACGAACGGTGAATATGTCACTGTCTCTTGCACACACTGCCCGTCAAACCAACCGAGTTTATTTAGGATGAAACTTTTCGAAGGAGAATCTTAGGTAGACAAGGCAGGTTAAGTCGTCACAAGGTACCTGTAGGGGAACCTGCAGATGGATTACCTCCTATATTTTATTACAACAATAACCTTCTACATACTCATCTTTTTAGGAAAACTTAAAAACAGCAAAGGGCTAAAGTAATCAAGAGTGGGCCCATTGTCCAATGGTTAAGATACGTCCCTTGCACGGATGAGATCCGCGTTCGATTCGCGGTGGGTCCATAAAGTTTTTCTAAAAAATCATAAATCATATTCAACAAATCGTTGAGGGTTCCAAAGAATTTTTGGAATCTAGTTGAGAACAGATCTACGATCTGATCATGTTCAATGAAATAAGTAACAGAATCCCACTTAGATTGGAAACCATATCCTATTTATGCTAATAGACAGATAGCTTGGTTTTGGTAATTGACGAAGGACGTGGCAAGCTGCGATAAGCTTAGGGGAGTTGCATGCAAACTTTGAACCTAAGATTTCCGAATGCGCAGAGATGCGGAAATACGCTGGGAATTGAAACATCTTAGTACCAGCAGGAAAAGAAAACAAAAGTGATTTCCTGAATAACAGAGAGTGAAAAGGAAACAGGGCAAACTGAATCCGTCGCTGAAAGGTGATTGGAGATGTGGTGAGGGTAAATGGCTAAGTCATTGAGTTTAAGTTTTCTGGAAAGAAACACCTTAGAGGGTGATAGTCCCGTAAACAAGATGATATGTTGTTCCTCAAAGAGTAGGGCGTCCTGGATTGGGCGTTTGAATATGGCAGGATTAACTGCTAACCCTAAATATAACCAAAGTCCGATAGTGTACTAGTACCGCGAGGGAAAGCTGAAAAGTACTCTTAACAGAGTGTGAAAAGACTTGAAATCTATTAGTTACAGTTTGTTACTGCTCTTAAACATAGGGTTGTAACGTACGTTTCGAAGAACGGGCCAGGGATTTTGCTTATGTGGCGAGGCTAAAGTAATGTAACCGAAGCGAAAGCAAGTATGAAAATGCGATAGTCACATGGGTAAGACCTGAAGCCGGGTGATCTATCTATGGGCAAGCTGAAGTCTTTCGAAAGGAGGATGGAGGGCTGAA
>CAZSGW010000003.1:81586-84141 GCA_964606775.1 Candidatus Woesearchaeota archaeon | reverse complement strand
TTGCTCCTCTACATCTTCTTCTTCAACATCTTCAGATTCTTCAACTTCTTGCTCCTCTACATCTTCTTCTTGTTCCTCATCAAACTCAGAAGTTTCATTCTCCGTACTTTCGTCAACAACTTCATCCAATATATCCATCTTAAACTGAACACTTGGATAAACTACTTTTTCTCCCGCAACACCATAACCAAAACCCTCTCCAGAAATATTTGCATTAGTATTCACAAAAAAATCTCCAGAAACAAATTCCTCTTCAACCAAATCACCAAGTAAATATTCAGAACTATCCCCTGTATTATTAATAATAACCAAAGTATCCGCGGGCAACAATTCACCTGCCTCCAAATTAAGTTTTACACTACCCTTAATATTCTCTCCTTCCACATATTTATTACTAATATCCAAACCAACTCTTCCCGTAATATGATTATCATTCAAAAGAAAGAAAACGGCAAGCAATAAAATACCCAACAAAAGAAAAGTAGAAAAAATTTTCAAAAAAGATTTACTTTTATCTTCTTTTCCTCTTCCTAAATACTTAGAAATAACTTTCCCATCCTTTTTGGAACTAGAATACTCATAAGGACCATAAAGTTTTCCATTTTTCCGAATATATCTTTTATATGTCATAGCACCCCTCTTAGTAGTGTAACCAGAATGGAAGCAAAAAACACTATATAAAAGTTTTTACACTACTCTAAATCATCCACATCAGAAATCTGCTCTGGATTTCTTTTCAATCCAAAATTTCCCAAGATATTTCTTCTAATCTCTTCTCCAGAATATCCTTTCAACAACCCACTAATAACACTTATTAAAATAACAATAAGAACAAACAATAAAACAAACGCAAAGATAACTATCAAAAGTTGAGCAACAGGAATGACTCTTTTTCTAACTTTAACTTCTAAGTCTATTTCGGTAATTTCTTTAGAACCAACTGGAGTAAGGGTAATCTTCCCAAAATAATCTCCAGATTCCTGATTTATTGCAGAAATATTAAACTTAACAATTGCCCTTTCTCTTGGAAGCAAACTAAACGAAGCTTCCCCTGAAGGCAACATACCCTCTATACCCTCAATTTCCAAAGTATAAATATCTTCCAAAGTTCCCATATTTTTTATAACAATCTCTGCCAAAACACTATCATTAATCTGTATCCTCTCAGTCAATTCATTTTTGGGATAAGTATTATATTTAAAATAAAAATCCTCGTCAGACTTAGTTAAATCTAATAACCTAAGTTTAACGTTCAATTCACTAATTCCATCAAGAGTTATTGACATATCCATATTTCCATCCCCATCAAAATCAAAAAACTCAGACTCTCCCTCACTTATCTCAACAAACATTGGAGCCTCTACCTTGGCACTATCCTGAATTTCAATACTCGCCATTTTATCTTCATAATCAATTTCATTTGCAGTTATGTCATAAGAACTCTCTCCAACATCAAAGGTAGTAGTTTGACCAATACCCAAATCAGCTTCAACAGGAGTTAATTGTTGTTCAGATAAAACATCTTGAGCATCAGAACCATCTACTTCAACAGATATGTCTGAATCATCTTCAGAGGGAGTTGGAGCAGGAGGTGAAGTTAAATCTACAATCACCTGTCTATCTGAAGTAATCTCCAAATTACCACTAGAATCAATTGCATAAGCTGAATAGTCATAAGTTCCCGAAGACAAACCACTAAAACCATTATACAATCTATTCACAGAATTATCATATAAAGCTTTAATTTCTTGCTCAGATAGAACCCTATTAAAAATCATTACTTCGTCTATTAAACCATTAAAAACCTCACTATTTCCACCGAAAAATCCTGATTGACTTGACCCAAAACCTTTACCTATTAATAAAGGATAATCATTACTATCAAATTCTAAAGCATGTGATGTAGAAGATTGTTCTACACCATTAACATATAGTTTAATTTCACTTTCATTAACCACTCCTGTAACATGCTCAAATCCTCCTCCTTTACTTGCCCAAACACTTTCTCCAGTGCTATAAACATATACATCATCTGAACCCCGATTAGCAACATATAATTTGCCGTCATAGACAGCTAACCCAAAAGGATCAGTATCTACATCTCCTGATTTAGACCAAGAAGTTCCATCATAAACAGACACATCATCTGAACCTTGATTAGCAACATATAATTTACCATCATAAACAGCTAGACCAGAAGGACCACTTCCTACATATCCTGATTTAGACCAAGATGTTCCATCATAAACATAAACATCATCTGAGAGAAAACTAGAAACATATAATTTGTCATCATATGCTGCCAACCCGTATGGGTTAGTACCAACATCTCCTGATTTAGACCAAGAAGTTCCATTAAAAACATACACATCATCTGAGCCATAGTTAGCAACATATAATTTGTCATCATATGCTGCCAACCCGTATGGGTGACTACCAACATCTCCTGATTTAGACCAAGAAGTTCCATCATAAACATACACATCATCTGAACCAAAATTAGAAACATATAATTTACCATCATAAACAGCTAATCCAAGAGGTCCATCACCAAC